>QWQG01000119.1 GCA_003670925.1 Planctomycetota bacterium
ACCAGTGCAAGACGACGCAGTTTACCGGATTAGTTACCCCTCGTTCCCAAGCCATCGATCAGGGAGTGATTGCATCCATGAATGCGAGAATAGAAAGCATCGTTAAGTGAGCTGTCTTCAACCAGTTAGGCTTAAACTAGTGCCATTCGCGTGTCGGACCGGAGCAGGTTGCGAGCATGCGCGACGCGGTTCCTGTCGGTCTCGTCGGAAGAACTTTTGACTCTGAAACGCATTGCGTCAGAAAAGTTCAAATCCTGCCAGAAGTCGCTTTCGCAACCAAAGGCAGGATAAGAGTTTTCAGCGAAAGCGAGGCAAGCATCCCACCGAGGGGCAACCTTCTTTGGGATGCTTTCGAACCTGCACAGAAATGCCAGCCATTAACAGAGCCGTTCTTGGCCTGATTCAATTAGGGTCGCACAAAATCCAGGCTGGATGACTGAGCGGCAGACAACTTGAAGCTGAATGTATTGGCTCCTGTCAGCGTAATACTTCCCTGAAGCTTCTGGCCATCGTTACTGCGAGTCAGCGACAAGCCACCGTTTTCAATTGCGTAGCTTCCCTGAAAGACACTGGACTGTCCGTCCTTGTTGAGCGCCGTCCAGGCGAAGTTCCCATCAGCCTGCAGCATCAACTGAACTCGAGCGCCATTCGGCAGATTTGCCGTCCATGAACCAGCCATTGATGACTGCTCACCTGATACGGTTGTTGCAGGCTGAATTGCTGCCTGAGGTGGAGCGAATCCTCCCAGGGCCTGCAGTGCTGATTGTTGTGCATCGACTGGCGCGGAGTTCACGGAAGTTCCGTTGCCGGGAACCTGTGGAGCAAAAGGTTGAACAGCGCCTGTTTGGGTGGAGCCTGCAATTTGCCCGCCGGAAATACCGCCAGTCTGCGGTACTTGATTCATGTTGCTTTGGACAGGCTGAACAGCCGTTGGAAATGTTGGCTGCGTCAAACTGCCCGGCTGGCTCTGTATGCTTTGTTGGCCAGGCCCAAACTGCGGTTGCTGTACCTGACCATAGGCTGGCTGTGGCTGGACAGGGACTGGCTGGGAATAGACGGGCTGCGAATACATGGGCTGCACATAATGCGGTTGTGTATAAGCCGGCTGATGGTAACTGGGGGACGAATAGACATGTGACGAATAGCCACCGTATGACGATTTGACTCCGCCATAGGAACGGCCTCCAGAATGGCCATGACATCCGGCGTCAGCGGAAGCAGATGACAACAAGAACAGACCACCAAAAACAGCCTTCAACAACAGATTGCGAGAGTGAAGATTCATGACTGGAACTCCTGATTTACTTGTGGAAACAGATACGTTTTGAACACTGATATTGTTCCCAGCGAAGTTCCACCAAAAGTGTTACACGATTTCTTTTGGAATCGCGGAATGCAAAAAAGGACGGTCTTTTCAGACCGTCCTGGCGAACCTCTATTTCTGGTACTTTGCGGCCCTTTTTGAAACCTCCAACTTCGACAGAAAGTCTTACTTTGTCAGCCACGCATCCAGTGTTTGCGATGCTGTTTTGACTTCCTCCTTCGGCACAAGTTCTTTTTTCGCCGTGCGAGTCAGCTTGGCGACGTATTCCATCGTGCTCTTCACCGCGTCGGGGCTGGCTGTGGCATCAATTTTCACGCAGTACAGCAGCATAAAATCGCCTTGTTCATTCTTTTCAACCATCCATGCCCCCAGTTTCGTTCTGGCGTTCTGTTCCAGCAGCTTCAACGTCGTTTCTGAATCCGGAGCCTGCTTCAGGGTCGCTGCCAGAGTCCAGATTTTTCGCACATCTGCCCGTTCAAAATACTCCACTTCCTTTGTCAGGAAGACCGACTGTTTTGCAGCATCCTTCGAATCTGCGTCGTCAAATTCGACTTCCAGATGTCCCGACTTGTGAACGGTGTACTTCAATTCCGCCTTTTCCAGCATATCTGTTGCTGGCAGCGGAGCCGGTTTCCACGGACTGGCGAGAAATACTTTGACCTCAGAAATATCAATCGAATAGCTGACCAGCCGAGCATTGGGGGCGATGGCCTGTGAGATGGCAACCAGTTCTCCGTTGCTGTTCAATACGGGGCCACCGCTGTCTCCTGAATTGATCGGGGCCTGCGTTTCGACCACTTTGAAATCGTGTTCCCCGGCTCCCGTGCGAAATGTCTTCTGATAGACGGATCGAACTGTGCCCGAGGTGTAGACCCATAAAGCGTCTGTCGTTCCTGGATTTCCAATGGATTCAACATTTTCGCCAGGTCCAGCGCTTTCAGAAGCCATCGGAATCACAATGGCTTCTTCCGGCAATTTGTCCAGTTCCACCAACGCTAGGTCCCGTTTGCGATCGACTCCCAGCACTCTTCCGCGAATTCCCAGTGTTTTGACGTTGTCCAGATAATGTTGTCGAGTCACGACTGCCTTGCCATTTTTGATGTCCGGAAAGAAGATCACCGCAGCGCGGGCTTCGCCGACGACATGAAAATTTGTAATCACCAGCTTCCTTTCTGCATCGACGAGGACTCCGGTCCCGCTGGAGGTCTCTCCCGCACTCTTGGCGAGAACCCAGACGGTGGACGGAAGCGCCTTCTTGTAAACTTCATTGTCCGCGTTTACTGTCGAGAGTCCTGCGACAAGGCTGCACAACAGGCTCGCTGAGAAAACCGATCGGGCGATGAAAGTTCGTGATTTGACGAGGTTCTTCATGGTTGCACCTGTGATGTGTTCAAATTAAGGAATACCGGAATTGAGCAAAACTGTGCTCGCCTGTTGTCTTCAACGAAGAACGGACCGAAGTGTTACAGGAATTGCTTTGCCAAGAGTTCCGAGCGATAAATGGCGGTCCAACTCCTGCTGCTGCCTGCTCTGGGCTGTCGTTCCGCAACCAGCAATCTGCATTGAAAACGATTGACGCGCCCTCGGCCGTCCCTTCGGCCACCTTCTCCCCCCGTATCCTGGGAGTGTAGCGACTGCAGTTCGCAAAATAAAAACCGACTCCGTGTCTAGTTCGTCTTGCGAAAGCTCAACGCTGTTCCACTCACGCCTGCTGTCTGCTGAGTAAACAACAACTCGCTTGCAGAGATGAGTTTCACTACAGCGATCATTTTTGTGCCGTCACTGCCGTCCAGCGACAGCTGATTGTTCTGAAGCCCAAACCTTCCGGAAGATCGCGACTGTTTCCCACCAACGACGCTCACCAAGACAAATGTCGAATCTGCATTGAACTGGACGGCAAAGGCCTCTGTCGTTGTGCGACTTGCTGACCAGCGGCCCAGGAGCGACGCCAGCGACAAATCGGCACTCCTGGGTGACGAAGAATCAGCGATCCACGGATTCGCTACCGCTGCTGGAGACAATTTTAATGCCTCCAGCACCACAGAACTCGTAACATCCATTGGTCGGCCACCTGACTCTTCGTCCAGATTCCACAGCGTTTCGTTGTCGCGAGCCAAAATTGCCAGCCGATTGATTTCCTCGCGAAGCACACTATGATTTTCTCCCGCGTTTCTGACCTGACCACGCAATTCAAGTCGACCCTGCTCTCGGTTGAACACGAAGCTGGCGCGGATTGCTTTTTGGTTGCCTTCCAGCAGCCGCAGCAATCGGGATGCGGACAGCTTTTGCGGATCTTTCACAGCTCTCAGCCCGATCGTGATCAGCAGGTCCTGTTCTTCATCGGCGATTTTTACGAGCACAGGAAACTGCCAGGAATCCAATGTTTTTGTTGTCGTTGCAGTCCCATCACCGGTCAACGTTGTCGTGAAGTCGGCAGCCTGCAGTGCCTGAACCAGCTCCTCGGCGGATGTCAGACGACTACTTCCGGCAGAACCTGTCGCCGAACTTGTCTGACCTTCCGAAAAGACCGAAGACGCTCGAACAGTAGAGAACAAATCGTCTTGCTGTCCAATGGCGTTCAGGCTGACACATGCGGCATTCACGAACACTGTCACGATGATCAGGCAACGACTGAGTTTTTTCATCACACACCTCGGGGTATTGTCTCGGATTCAAATGGCAGGTTGATGCTTCTTCTCAACCGCTATATCCGTCAAAGCGAATTTTGATTCTCTCTGTTACAACGCCAGGAAAACCGTGGTTACACCGCTAGGACAACTGTGCGGCTCTGATCTTCTGCAAGTCTCATGGATGTCCTTCAACCGACTGACTCACGACCAACATCGAAACGAAGTTTCAGATTTTTCAGAAAGAGTCTGTAACAAATCAGAACAGCCATCGCTTCGAAGAACATCCAAACGGACCTGAGAAACACGAGTGGCCGATTGACTCGCGAATCTCTTTCACTCAACTTCAATCGGAAATGGAGAAAAATCATGTTCAAGAAGCTTTTATTTGCGGTAGTGCCAATGATGATGGTGGCTGGAAGTGCTTTCGCGGATGACAACGCGGGCGAATCGGATCTGACGCTCGATGCGACAACAATCACTGTTGCAGATGCCAGTATTCTCGACGCCAGTCTGGACATCGACGTAGATCAACTGGCTGCGGAGGCCGGCAAAGACAAACCAGTGGATGCGATTGAGGCGTGTTTCCGTCGTTGCGGTTACAACAATCATGGTTGGGGCGGTGGCTATCATTCCCGCTACGGCGGATATAACTCTTGTTACGGTGGATACGGTTCATGCTATAGCCCTTGTTACAGCAGTTGCTACCAACCGTACTACAGCTACACCAGTTACTGCGTTGCTCGTCCGGTCTACTACAATTCATACGTTTGCCAGCCAGCCTACTCAAGTTACTGGGGCTGCCACTGATCGGGCGGAATGCTGAATGCAGCATACGATCAACTTGCTGATGTTTAACTAAGCCCGACACTGCGATCTATGCATGTGTCGGGCTTTTTTCTTGACGTCAATGTCGCACGTCGTACGGCGACGGACTCGTTTCAATGTGTGTTTTCAACATTCACTTCACAGGAGAATAATCATGCTTCAGCTCAAGGTATGGCAGGCGGTATGTTCGCTCAGGACCATCCTGCAAATGATTTTTGCAATGACTCTCGCCGCAGCGACATCAGCAAATTCCCTGTTTGCTCAACAGGTACTGCCAGATGCTCCCAATAGTCTGTTGGCAATCCAGCAGGATTACCACTGCGAACATGTGATTGCCCTGATGATCCGCAATCGAGTGCAACAGCAAACCGGAGCGTTCGGAGCAGAACTCGCTCCCGGACTTATCCTGACGGTCCCGCCAACAGCGAGTCAGCTCGGCGACCTCGAACTTCTCGACGTGCATCTCGTCGTTAAAGGGTCCTCGGCACTCGGTCCCGTCGTTCAGGTCACCATGCGAAACAACAGCCCGATTCCAGTCGGGAATTTCCAGATCAGTATCGTGGCAATCCTTGGGCAGATTCATAATCAGTGCCCAACCGTACGAGGTCTGGTATCGCATGTCGCGGCGGGCTCTGTTTCTCAGTTTCAACTTCAATTGCCGCCCGCTGCAATGGCGATCGGGCTGCCAGGTCAACCATTGGCACCTTTCGACACAATCGTCGTAGCCGTCGACAGCTTCGATGAACTGGTGGAAGACAATGAATTGAACAACCTGCGAATTATTCGCCGATGCGATCTGGCGGCGATACCGATGGCCGCAGAAAACGTTTCCGTAACCCCAACGCAGCCAGCTCCCAGCGGACTCGAGGCACCGGCAGCGAATCCACCGACGGATACGGCAATTCCTTCCCCTGCTCAGCCAATATCTCCGCTGGACAGTCTGATGCTCGAAGACAACACGCTGGAATCGACACAACCGACGGCATCAGGGATGTCAGAATTCTTTCGCGGAGCCACGTGATCGTCATTGGTGAACGTTGATGCCGTAAGTCACGTACACCTTCGCACCACCCTGCGGCTGATGTCTGCCGTGGGGTGTTTTCGATGGTTGTTCGCGGATGTACCCTATTCTATCAACCGGCAATTTTCAGAATTTCCTGCAGGTGCGCCACTGTGCGAGTCAGCAAAACACGAATCGCGCCGTCGGACTTGCCGACTCTGTCGGCAATTTCTTTGGTCGCCATGCCCTCCACAAATCGCATCTGAAGTATATCGCGATGCTCTTCGCTGAGTTCCGCGATCGCCTGCTGCAGACGAAACTCTTTCTGATCTTTTGAAAACGCCTGACTGGCAGACGTGATGCTGGCGACGAGCAGATCGATGAATCCAAATCCGTCACTACTGCCTACGGGCGCATCAATCGAAACTTCTCGACTCGCACTCCGCTTCTGTGCAGCGACGTGGTGGCGGTGAGCGTCGATAATTCTCTGCTCCGCCAATTGGCAAAGCAGTCGAAACGGATCTCGCCCTTCCGCGTTAAATTGATCCAGCGAACCAAGGGCTGCGATGGTGACTTCCTGGAAAATATCTTCCGGTTCCAGCCGAGACCGCAAAGCAGGACCGATGTTTCGATCCACATAGCTCAGCAGCTGCCTGCGGTGTGATTCAATGAATGCACCCAGTTCATCTTTACTGACGAATCTGGACGACTGCTCGGGATTTAACATCGAAAACTCCACTTCGAGCCTCGAACATTCGAGACGCAATGTTTCAATCCACCATGAGGCCAACACGATGGGTTTCGGGTTGAGCACGGGTTCGCAGCCTATCGGCTCTTCGGGCGTATTGCAATTCGGCGAATCGAATGGTAAGTTTGAATCGAGTTCCGCTTCTTCTCTGTACGGATTATTTTGAATCGTGACCGCAACACCGCAACTCAACGATAGCGACTGGATGCGACTGACGGACACGCTGGAAGCGTTCTCACAGGCATGGAGTTCCTCTTCGCTGCCGCCATCGATCATCGACTTTCTGCCAGAGATCGATTCGGCACTCCGCAGCAAACTGGCTCCCGAATTGATCAAGCTGGATCTCGAACAGCGCTGGCAGCTTGGCTTACGCCGACTTGTCGAAGACTATTCCATCGACATCCCGGAACTGGATTCGCTGATGTCTGTCGAACTGCTCTTCGAGGAATACCATATCAGAAAAACAGCCGGCGATCGAGTTTCCCCGACGGAGTATTTCAAGCGGTTTCCGACGATGGCGGGAGATCTCGACGGATTGTTCCGAATGGATCCCGCCTTGCGCTCAACATTCCTCCGCGGGGAGACACCGTCAACGTCGCTGCATTTATCTCCCGGAGACACGATCGACGATTTTGATATCCTGTTAACGCTTGGGAAAGGAACATTCGCGACCGTCTTCCTGGCACGCCAGAATTCCATGCAGCGTATGGTGGCTTTGAAGCTCTCCGCCGATCATGGATCTGAGCCGCAGACTCTGGCAAAACTGGACCATGACAACATCATTCGTGTCTATGACCAACGATTGTTCCCTGCGAAATCCGCGCGGCTGCTTTATATGCAATACGCTGCTGGCGGGACACTGAGCGACATCATCCGCAGTCTGAAAGATTCCACGGCCTCCGAATGGAACGGGAAAACCTATCTCAAGGCGATTGATTCAATTCTGGACGATCGAGGCGAATCGCGCCCTGCGGAGTCCGAGATTCGCCGCCGGATTGCCGCGATGACATGGCCTCAACTTGTTTGCTGGGTTGGTATCCAGCTCGCACAGGCACTGGACTACGCGCATCGCGCGGGAGTGCTGCATCGTGACATTAAACCAGCCAATGTTCTGATCACCGCCGAAGGTGTTCCCAAGTTCGCCGACTTCAATATCAGCTTTGGAGCCACTGTGCAAGGTGCCACAGCCGAAGCCAGCCTTGGCGGCAGTCTGGCTTATATGTCGCCGGAGCAGCTGGAAGCCTGCAACCCTCGACATATTCGACAGGCAAGTCAACTCGATGGGCGCAGTGACTTGTTTTCACTGGGAGTGGTGATTTGCGAATTGTTGATCGGACAGCGACCTTTTGCCGAGGATCGCCGGAAATCATGGTCCACGTGGCTGGACACGATGCCGGAACAGCGACGACGCGGACTGAGTGATGCAAATCTGCAGGCACTGCTTGCAACGGAAAGCAGCGGCCTGAATGAAATCATATGCCGTTGCCTCGAACCGAATCCTGACGATCGGTTTTTTACGGGTGCCGCGCTGGCGAATTCAATTGATCTTTGCCTGAATCCCGAAGCGCGACGTCTATTGTGTGATACACAAACTCGCTGGAAAAAGATCGTCTCTCGCTGGCCGCTGACAAGCATCATTACGGTGACGTTGATACCCAACATTGTCGGAGGGATCTTCAATTTTTTCTATAATCGCGGCGAAATTCAGAGTCTGATTCCGGATGCCGATCCCATTTTCATGCGCATTCAATACACCATAAATCTGATCGCCTTCACTACCGGAATTGTGATTGCCTTTTGGCTGGCGAGATCTGTCACGCATGCTACGCGTGTTGACGTGCAATCCTGCCTGTCGCAGCTAGAAATGGCCAGGCAACGGCGACGATGTCTCGGGCTAGGCAATGTCGCGTCTCTGGTCGGACTGGCTCTGTGGCTGGTCGCCGCGCCGGCCTATCCAGTTTTGCTGCATGCGATGCGTGGTGAAGTTCCTGCAGTGATCTATGGCCACTTTGTAGTATCGCTGGCCCTTTGCGGGCTGATCGCGGCCGCCTATCCGTTTTTTGCCGTTTCGATCATGGCCCTGCGATGCTTCTATCCGAGGCTTGTGCGGTGGGAATCGATCTCAGCAGACGAACTGCCGGCGCTGAAGGGTCTCGCCCGAGCCGGTTGGTTGCATCTGATCCTTGCCGCTTCAGTGCCGATGCTCTCAATCACGATACTTGCATTGAGCGGATTGGATCGTCGTACAGCTCTTGTGGAATTGGCGGCGGGCGGCGTCCTCGGCTTTGGACTAGCTGTATCCGCGTTTCGCCTGCTTCAACACGACATTCAGATCCTGATGCGCGTCATCGAACGCAGTGCGAGGTGAGCCTGTTGAGCGAACCTCAACGTCTCCCGCAAGGTACCTAGCACCGACTGTGTACACCTACGACGCCAACGGCAACCGCGAAGCACTAAAGGTGTCACTACGAAGCACTAAAGGTGTCAGCGATGGTCTTGAATAACGTCAATGACAGATTCGAAAAAAGATTTTCGAATTCGTTTTTTTTGCAGTGTGCCGACAGGGGTGTTGGATTTTTTGAGGCATGGGTTTCAGTGTTCGATGAGGTGTTGAATTGGAAGAGCCGATAGAGTATCCCGGAATCAGCTGGCGAAACGGCGTGTGGCTCTGCGGCGACGCAACCACACGAGGGATAGCCAGTTGTTGCGGTGCGTCGATGACGCGCTGTCGGGGGGAACAACTGTGCCACCCACCCCGTTTGAACCGCAGCAACCTGACACAGAAGGCACTTCCCTTGAAACCTCGACTGCCGCCCAGAGTCAAGCGGTTGCCGCCTGAGCTCTGCGTTCTCGACGCTTGGAACGGAACGCGCGGACGGAGAGCAGAGTTCCCGCCTCGTTGCGGAAACGTTTGCGGAAA
>QWQG01000008.1 GCA_003670925.1 Planctomycetota bacterium
AGCTGAGCGTGTTTCCGGAGTCTGTGACGCTCGGTTCCCCTGAGAGTTCTGAGCAACTGATCGTGATCGCGACGGACGAAAATGGAGTGACCTCCGATGTGACGCGGCAGGTCACAGTGTCGTTCGCTCCTGAAGGCTGCGCCACGATCAACTCGCAGGGACGTGTCATTCCGCTCGAGGATGGTCAGTCAACGCTGACGCTCCGCCTGAACAACCTCTCCGTGGACGTCCCTGTCCGTGTCAGTGGAATCACGAATCCACCTCCGGTTTCGTTCCGGGATCAGATCATTCCAATCCTTTCCAAGTCGGGTTGTAATTCTGGTGGATGCCACGGAAAGGCGGAGGGGCAAAATGGGTTTCGTCTGAGCGTTTTCGGTTTCGATCCGGCGGCCGATTACGACGCGATTGTCCGCGAAAGTCATGGACGTCGGCTGTTTCCCGCATCACCGGAACGCAGTCTGTTTCTGATGAAGGCCACAGCCATTATGCCGCATGGCGGTGGACGAAAAGTGGAACCAGATTCACGCTGGCATCATCTGATGCTCAGATGGGTTCGCGAAGGGGCTTTCGCTGACCAGACGGCGCGAGATCCAGTTGTGCAGTTGAAGGTGTATCCGTCTGAGATCACGATGGAAGCCCTGGCAGAGCATCAATTGCGGGCGACTGCTGTTCATCAGAGCGGGCTTGTTCATTGTGTGACGATCGAGTCCGAGTTTCTGTCCAACAATGAAGTGATTGCGAAAGTCGATCGCGACGGGCTTGTGACGACAACTGATGTTCCCGGAGAAGCCGCAGTGCTCGTTCGTTACATGGGGCATGTCGCGGTCTGTCGGCTTACTCGACCTCGCAGCAAGGAAAATTATCCACGGCCATCGGAAGCAAATTTCATTGATCCGCTGGTATGGAACAAACTGGAACGCCTTCACGTTGCAGCCAGCCCACCGGCCGATGATTCTGCCGTGCTGCGTCGGACTTATCTGGACATCATCGGAACATTGCCGACTTCGGACGAAGCTCGGAAGTATCTCTCGGACTCGTCGCCGGAGAAACATCAGCGACTTGTTGCCGAACTTCTGGATCGCCCGGAGTACGCCGATTTCTGGGCTCAGAAATGGGCGGATATCCTGCAGATCGACAAAGACATCGTGTCACCGTCGGGGGCGATTGCAGCCACCCGGTGGATTCATTCACAGTTCCGTGACAACGTTCCCTATGACCGGCTTGTGCGCACTGTTCTGACGACACAGGGTTCGACGTTGAGTGAATCGCCGGCGGCGTTTTATCAGGTTCATGCCGATGCGGAGAAAACAGCTCGCGCCGTCAGTCAGCTTTTTCTCGGTGTCCGAATCGATTGCGCTCAGTGTCATCATCACCCGTTTGAAAAATGGGACCAGAAGGATTACTACGCACTGGCTGGGTTCTTTACGGGAATTCAGCGTGCGGCTTTACCGGGTGGGGGAATGAAGATTTCCGGACGATCGGGTGAGCCCCTGAAGCATCCCAGAACGCAGGAGATCATTCCGGCGGCGGCACTCGGGGAATCACCGGCCGCGATAACCGCCGGTGGCGATCGACGCCGTGTCTTCGCTGAGTGGACGACAGGCAGTGACAATCCGTTCTTTGCCAGAACGATCGTCAATCGTCTTGTGGCGCACTATTTCGGTCGCGGGCTGGTTGAGCCGGTTGACGATCTTCGAGAGACCAATCCCGCATCGAACGAACCGCTCATGAAAGCACTGACTGCTCATATGATAGAGGTTCGTTATGACCTGAAGGCTTTCACAAAGACGCTGCTGAACTCTCAAGTGTATCGACTGAGTTCTGTCCCTGAGCCATCCAATGAGCTGGATGATCAGAACTATTCGCGTGCCGCCTGGAAACCCATCCCAGCCGAAGTGCTGCTCGATGCCATTTCTCAGGTGACGGAAGTTCCTGAGGAGTTCAACGGCTGGCCAAAGGGGTATCGAGCGATTCAGATTTGGGATAATAAGCTCCCCTCTCATTTTCTCGAAGTGTTTGGACGACCATCACGACAGACGGTCTGTTCCTGCGAACGTGGAACAGAATCGAGTATTGCACAGGCGCTGCATCTGATGAATTCCCAGACGACAACAGAGAAGCTGCAAAGTCGTCACGGGGTGTGTGCTCGCCTTGCCGGGTCCGAATTGAAGGACACGGAAATCATTGAAGAACTGTATCTGAGAACTCTCAGCCGATATCCTCGGCCTGAAGAGGTTGAGCTGATGTCGCAGGCGTTCTCCGGGAACGCGAGTTTGGTGGCAGGTGCAAACACTGACAGCGGAACGCCATCACCGGAAAGTGGATCGACCGCTGCTGCTCGCCAGAAAGCGATCGAAGACATTCTCTGGACACTGATGAATTCTCGGAAATTCGTATTCAATCATTAAGCATTCGGAAGAGGAGTTTGCCATGTGGCAGCAGATGTTTGGTTCAGACAGTCGATTCTGTGACGGAATCAGTCGGCGGCGGATGCTTCGCATCGGAGGAACCGGGCTTCTTGGTGGTTTAGGACTCCCTGCGTTGCTGCAGCTTCAGGCGGAAGCTGCGTCCGCGAGTCCAGCTCGAGCCAAAGCCTGCATTTTCTTTCAGCTGGAAGGCGGCCCCAGCCATATTGATATGTGGGATTTGAAGCCGGACGCGCCGTCAGAAATCCGAGGGCCGTTTAGTCCGATTTCGACCAATGTGCCCGGGACGCAGATCAGTCAGTTGATGCCGCTGTGTTCTCAGGTGGCTGACAAGTACACGATCCTGCGATCCCACAGCCACAACGACAATGCACATCAGACCGGGCGCCACTGGATCACAACCGGGTATCCGCCGAATTTCGCAGACGGGCAGGCTCGAGGTGTTCCATTCAATGAGCTTTATCCATCAATGGGATCGATCGTTTCGCGAGAACTCGGAAAAGGCGGCGATGTTCCGCCTTATATCGAGATGCCGAATCCTCTGGGAGCGGGCGGCCCCGGATTTTATGGCGCGAAGTATGGGTCGTTTACAATCGACAATGATCCCGCTCAACCGGATTTCAGCGTTCGCAACCTGAGTGTCCCGGAGACTGTCGGGCAGAGTCGATTTCAACTGCGTCAGAAGCTGCTTGCGGGGACAGAACAGCTCTCTTCTGTGAATCAGATGGTCGCTCGTCCGAAGAGTCTGACGACCTATTACGACCAGGCAATGGAACTGATGACATCCTCGAAAGCCAGAGATGCGTTCAACATTCAGCTTGAGAGTCCGGAGCTGCGAGAAAAATACGGCTACTCGTCGATCGGACAGTGTGCATTACTTTCGAGACGTCTGGTCGAAGCGGGGGGCCGTTTTATCGCAATCGACCACGGCAGCTGGGATACACACTTTGACAATTTCACCAGCCATGAAAAGTCCTTATGTCCACCAACAGATCGTGCCCTCAGTGCTCTGCTGACAGATCTTGATGATCGCGGAATGCTGGATGAGACACTGGTCGTCATGATGGGAGAGATGGGGCGAACTCCACGAATCAACAATGATGCCGGTCGCGATCACTGGTCCGCCTGTCAGACCGTCATTCTTGCCGGTGGCGGAATCAAACGAGGCGTTGTTGTCGGAGCAAGCGACAAAACGGCAAGTTACCCGACCACTCAGCCGTACGGCATTCACGACCTGCTCAGAACCATCTTTTTCCTGATGGGAATTGATTCTGACAAGGTCCACCTAACGCCACTGGGACGCCCGGTACCCATTGTCAACGGGGGAAAGAAGATTGACGAAGTTCTCGTCTGATCTGGTGTTCTGGTCTCTAATGGCGTTACGGTTTCTTTGGGCACTGAAATGAAGCAGATCTGTCGATTCCCCGTATTGCCAAACGAACCTGTGCCAGACACAGGGCCACCGACGCGGTTCCTGAACAGTCTGAGCCGAATGCTGCATGTTGTCGTCCTAGTATTATTTCTGACCGACGCTGCAAACGCGCAAAAGGTTCCCGCTCTGGGCTATATTTATCCGCCTGCCGTTTCGCCGGGATCAGCGACCGAAGTCCGTGCGGGTGGATTCGACTTAACCTCCGACATGCAGTGGATGCTTCATGACGATGTGATTACGCTGGACACGAACGGCATCCCCGGACCCATGATTGATCCTCCCGGTCCATACTGGACGGGGCCGCGAGCAGCGGGGCCATCGCTGCCGATTCCGCGAGAAGTCACCGCACGCATTGTTGTACCACCAGGCACACCGGAAGGGCTCGTGCGGTGGCAGGTAGCGAATGCAAACGGAGCCTCGGGGTGTGGTGTATTTTACGTCGGTGGCCAGAACGAAATCATGGAATCGCGATCTCTTGATCTGCCGCAGGTTCTGACTCAAGTTCCGGTGGCAGTCTCGGGCCGCATTGCGCGTCTGACCGAGGTCGATCGTTACGAGTTTCAGCTGCCGAATGATTCCTGGGTGACTGCTGAACTGATGGCAAGGCGATTGGGAGCTGATTTCGCGGGTGTGATTGAAGCCCAGGATTCTCACGGAAAACTGCTGGCCGATTATGTTGACACCCGAGGGACTGATGGACGGATTTCATTTCCGGTTCCGGCGGGTGAAATCTGTACACTCAGCGTGAGAGACGCTGATTTTCGCGGCGATCGTTCTTATGTGTATCGCCTGGCTGTCACCACATTACCGCAGATCATCAGCACCTTCCCCGCATCTGTCACGAAGGGAGTGGCACAGGAGGTGACGTTTTTCGGTCATGGAATCGCGGAGAAGACAGAGTCATCTGAAGTCACTGGCGGCAGGTCTGGCTCTGCTCTGAACGGTTCATGGACGCGGATCGACAGCGTGCAACGAATTATATCGGTGCCGGCAGAGTTTTCCGGTACCGTGTTTCCGTTTTCACTCGGGACTCCAGCCGGAGTCGTCTCGGTGTCGCTGCGTGTCAGTTCGTTGCCCGAGTTGTCGCTGGCAGATCACATTCTGAAAGATGCGGAGGGAAAGGTGGTGCCTGAAGTTGCAGACGCAATCCCCGCTGCAAAAGATTCCGCCACGTCTGCGGCCAGCCCGAACACTCTGGCTCAAAAGTCATGGACTCTGGCGGCTCCCGTCGCGGTCACTGCGTTTATGCCGTCAGAAGTTGAAGAGCACCGATTTCAATGGCCCGTCGAAAAAGATCAGTTCTGGAAACTGGATGCTCAGTCGCGGGCAATCGGTGGTTCGCTGGATATGGCGATGATGATACTTTCTCCATCCGGGCAGACTATTGCCGACATTGACGACATCGGCGGGACAACGGATGCGACGCACGAGTTTCGGGCGACAGAGACAGGCCTCTTTACCATCGTCGTGCGGTGCATTACGACGCGTTCAGGGCGTGCGGATGAGATGTATCGGCTTCAGCTGATCCGACCGGTTCCAAGTTTTTCTCTGACGGCACCTCAGCTGGTGAATATTCTCTCCGGTGGCAAAGCGGAACTTCCAGTGCAGGTGATGCGTTCCGGGGGATTCGATGGCGAGATCGCTCTCGAAATCGCCGGGTTGCCGGAAGGTGTTTCCATCGATGGAGCCCAGGCTATTCCTGCGGGTGCAGCAGAAGTGAAGCTGTCACTGAATGCCTCTGCGGAAGCAGCCGTCATCGCGGCGATGGTAAAGATCTCGGGGCAGGCGCGGATCGCCGATCAAGAAGTGTCGCAGACAGCGACTGCTGTTGCCAATGGAAACCTTGCACCAAGGTCGCCGGAAGAAGCGCGAACCGCGAGAACTCTGGTCGCCATGACGATGCCGGCACCGATCGACGTCCTGATTCTTGATCGTGACGCCCAGCACGATGTTCCGCGCGGCACAACCTTTCTGGCTGAGGTAGAGATCGTGCGAAAAGTACCTTTCACTGGCCCTGTTCGTCTTGAGACATCCGCAAATCAGCAGCGTTATCGTGCTGGCATCCGGAGTGCTTTCGTTACTGTACCATCGGGTGAAACGAAGACTCAGTTTCCGTGTTTCATGCCGGAATGGCTTGCCACTGACCTCACGCAACGCATGCTGATTCACGGGATTGCAGAAGTACCTGACCCGAAAGGAAACCTCCGACAGCTGACGAAAGCCGGAAATGCGAGAATCACGATGATTATGGAGGGAGCTCTGCTGAAGCTCTCTGTGGAAAAGTCAGACTTTGTGGTTCAGGCCGGTGAATCCGTTGAGATCCCATTTCGTCTGCAGCGCTCTCCAAAACTTCCGCTTTCAACGACGGTGCAGATTGAAGTCCCGGAGGAAGTCAATGGACTGCTGACGGCCACTCCGGTCACGCTCACAGCTGACCAGACTCAGGGCGTTCTGCAGCTGAACTCGAAGCGGGATGAGCGTCTCAGTGGTTCATGGAGGCTTCGTCTGAGTGCCCAGTCACTTCAGCAGGATCGCTGGCCGGTGATTTCGGTGGCAGAGATTGATTTTGAATTCACGGTTCCGCAGCAGTCAGCGGCAGCCAAGTGACGAATCGCAGGGGGGGCTCTTTCGCCATGACATTCACGACTTGCAACCCAGGAAAATCCTCGATCGGAAAGGCTCACAGTTGCCATGATGAACCTTCGCAGTCGGAAGTCTCTAATTCGTTCCTTCGTTCTGATCGTCCTGATGCTGTTGGCCATTGAACGAGGTTCGGCGAACGTCTCCGCGGACGAGCCCAAAACTCCGCGACCCCATCCGTTCGGTCAGCGCGAGCATGTCGTCAGACAGCTCAACGCCGAACAGACTTCTGTGACGATTCCCGCTGAGTTGCAGGTGGTCAGCGAACCTTGGCAGCGTGAAAACGCCCAGATGCCGTATCTTGTTTACATGCCAGAGAAGGATCGACTGCTGATGCTGGTGGAATGCCGGCAGCCGATCCATACGGCCTTCATTACCAGCGACGATCATGGCAAGACCTGGAGCGAACGGAAGTGGATGAGCACCGATTCGGACGGCCGACCGAACGGCGTCGCGTTGGGATTGACGTACCTGGGCCAAGGCAAGCTGCTGGCATTTCCGGAAAACGTCGTCACCGGCCAGTGGATCAGCCAGGACTACGGGGAAACCTGGAAGAAGTCCGATGTCCGTGACACCGTGACGGAACGCTACGTCTGGGATCCGCTCCTGGTGATCAAGGATCGAGAGGGGCGGGTCACCCAGTTGATTGAAGGCAGTTACCGGCCGACAGGCAAGGCACGCGGATTGCCGTCGCGCGACTATTCGCAGGCCTATCTGCGATCAAGTCTGGACGAGGGGCGGAGTTGGAGCAATGAGGTCAAAGTCCCGCAGTGGCTGGGGGTGAATGAGGTCAGCCTGATCGTCGCCGGCAACGGGGACTGGGTCGCGGCCTGCCGCCTCGACGAGCCCCCCGAGTATGGCAAGGGAGATTACGCCGACCTCTACTCGGGACTGGGTGTTTCGATTTCGAAGGATCAAGGGAAGACCTGGTCAGAGCGCCAGGTGCTGCACGACTTTGGTCGTCATCATTCCAGTATGATCCTGCTGCCCGACGGACGAATCGTGATGACGTACGTGGTGCGCGCCGGGTATCCGAAGACCGAGGACGGTTTTCCTCAGTTTGGCATCGAAGCAGTGGTCAGCGGCGATCACGGCCAGTCATGGGATCTGGACCACCGCTACATCCTGGCCGACTGGCAGGGTAACATCCGCGTGGACAGCGGACCGACCAATGGCTGGTGCAGTCCACAATCCACCTCGACCGTGCTGTTGCCGGATGGCTCGATCCTGACGGCGTTCGGCACGGGTCATCGCAACCCGATGGGTGCGAAAGTGTGGCTCATGGATGTGGCCCTGGTCCGTTGGCGTTTGGCGGCGGCGACTACAACTCAACCGCGTGATTGACGCAGTCCGATTCCGATCGGGACAGCAATCACAAGTCCCTTTCAAAGGCCGACCAAACAATGCCTGATCGACAGAAACAGAACCGACGGGATTTCTTGATGGCCTCAGCCATCGGAGCAGGCAGCGTCCTGTGGAATCGCCAGGGCAGCGCACACGAATCAGCGGATGAGAATCGGAAGTTCGCGTTGCACTTTTGGGAGCGCGATCCGCGCAATCCGATCTTTATCCCCAAGTCCCCTTTCGATGCGCGTGGATCACAGGGACCGTGTGTCGTTCCGAACGAGGGCCGGTGGTGGATGTTTTATGGCGGGCATGGGACCGATGATAAGCTGCGGATCTGCCTGGCGACGGCATCTCCGGACCGGCCGACGGAATGGGAACGATTGGGGCCTGTCATTGATCTCGGAGGGCCCGGATCATTTGACGAAGTGCATTGCATTTACCCCTGCGTACACCGTTTCGGAGATCAATGGCACTTGTACTATTCTGCCCGCAGCACCCGTGTGGGGCCTCAGAATTTCTCGCAGTATTGGGGGATCGGTCTGGCGACGAGCGACAACCTGCGAGACTGGAAGAAGCATCCCGATAGCCCGGTCCTGCTGGGGGACGGAGTGCCCCAGTATCCAGACAACCGGGCGCTCGTGGGACTCGGGAATATTCTGGAATTGCCGCAGCCGGACGGCCGGACGCTGTACCGCCTGCATTATACGATTCTGCCCGGCGGCACGGAGCGTGACCCCAATCACAAAGTCTGTGCCGCCGCCGAGTCGTTCGATGGGATCGAGTGGAAGAATCGCCGAGTCGTGCTCGACCGCCGCCAGGAGGCGGCCTATGAAAACACCGGCGTCGTCGGACTGCATGTCTGGAAAACCAAGACTCGCTATCGTGCGATCTATACGGGGATGGACGCCGGGCTGACCTACTCCCTGTGCGAGGCCGTGAGCAAGGACGGACTGACCTGGGAACGAGGCGCCCCGGGCGAGAATGTTTCGCTCTCCATTCGGCCCAACACCTGGGAAAGCGGCACGATCGGCTACCCCCATCTGCTGCGAGAAGCTGACGCATTACGCGTCTTCTACAACGGCGCGCGCGGCTACGGTTCGACCGGGATCGGCATGGTCACGGCGCCAATGCTGGATTGATTGTTCACCCGATTGAAAACTCAGAAGGGACTTGTGTGTCATGAAGGTTACCCGTCGTAGTTTCCTGGCTGCTTCAGCGGTCGTCCCTTTGGCAGGGCTCTCACTGCACGATGGCATTGCAGAAGAAGCCGCCACACGCAAGGGCCAATTGTTGTTGCACGCCTGGGAGCGCGATCCGCGCAATCCGATCTTTGTGCCTCGATCCCATTTCGATGCCAGCGGCGCACAGGGACCGTGTGTCGTGCTGCATGACGGCCAATGGTGGATGTTCTACGCGGGAATCGGCAAGGATGGAGTGCAGCGGATTTGCCTGGCAACGGCGAATCCTGAAGCGCCGACCGAGTGGGAGCGGCATGGACCAATTCTGGAACTGGGGGCGAAGGACGCGTTTGACGAACAGTCGGCCACATATCCTTGCGTCCATCGCATTGGGGGAAAGTGGCA
>QWQG01000241.1 GCA_003670925.1 Planctomycetota bacterium
GTCAGTAGTCAGTAGTCAGTAGTCAGTAGTCAGTAGTCAGTAGTCAGTAGTCAGTAGTCAGTAGTCAGTAGTCAGTAGTCAGTAGTCAGTAGTCAGTAGTCAGTAGTCAGTAGTCAGTAGTCAGGAGTCAGGAGTCAGGAGTCAGGAGTCAAAAGTCAGGAGTCAAAAGTCAGGAGTCAGGAGTCAGGAGGGTGATTCACTGCCAACTGCCAACTGCCAACTGACGACTTCTATTTCATTCAGGATTGTCGAGAAGTTCTTGGAGACGTGGGGCGAGTTCAGGGGGTAAGTCATGAACCCAGCTTGCGTCAATGAGCCCGACGTCGAGCATATCGATCAAATGCATTTGATCTTTACGGCGGAAAACATTGAGTTTCATGCGAATCAGCGCTGGCAATGACAGAGTTCTGTGGGAATCGACGATGACAGAGTCATCAACGTCTGGGGCGGCCATGAGATCCGTTTCACGCACTCGTTCGCAGGCCATCAGCACATGGACAGCGTCGCGGGCTTTGGAGTCGTGGTGATCCAGAAACATGTCCATCCCGGCGGAATGTCGGTAGACAAAACCGGCTTCCTGCATCGCTGCAATCGCAGCGGGCAGATCACTGCGTCGCAGCAGGATGTCCACATCGCGCGTCGTTCGCACGGCGGCTTCGTCCTTCTGCGCCACCCAAGCTCGAACGGCGTTGCCTCCGATAATGCAGTACGGAATGCCGACCGCTTCCAACGTTCGGGCGGTCTTTTCGAGTCGTTCCTGAACTTTTTCCACGGCTCGGTTCATCCTTTCCCAAAGTGCGGCACCGGTTAAGTGGAATTCAGTCATGGAAGGATTTCGTGGGCAGAGGGCAAACAGGAGTCAGGAGTCAGGAGAACAAGGGCCGATCTAGAACACCTTTTGCAACCAATCTGGGGCAGTCGAAGTGGTCAGTGGTCAGTGGGGCAATTCACTGACCACTGAAAACTGCCAACTGAAAACTCTTTTCCCCTACACGCTTCGCAACCGCTGACTGGCTAGTTCTCGCAGGAAGTCCTGATAGGCGGCGGTGAGTCCGTCTTGGAGGGAAATCTTTGGCGACCAGCCCGTCGATTTGATCAGCCTGATATCACTCAGCTTACGAGGCGTGCCGTCCGGCATCGAGCAATCATTGTTGATGGTACCACGAAATCCTACAACTTGAGCGATCAGTTCGGCCACGCCGCGAATACTGATTTCTTCGCCACTCCCAATGTTGACCAGATCGGGAGGTTCTGGCAGCAGGAGCAAATGCAAAATCCCGGCCGCGAGGTCAGCGACATGGAGGAATTCACGCAGTGGTGTTCCCGATCCCCAGATCGTGACTGTATCTGCCTGCGATTCCTTCGCTTCATGAAACCGGCGGATCAGAGCTGGTAAAACATGGCTGTTGTCAGGATGGTAGTTATCGCCTGGACCATACAGATTTGTCGGCATCGCCGAATGAAACAAGACACCATATTGACGCCGATAAAATTGACAGAGTTTCAGGCCGGCGATCTTGGCGATCGCATAGGCTTCATTGGTGGGTTCCAGCGGCGATGTTAACAAGCTGCTTTCGACAATTGGCTGTGGTGCCAGCCGCGGGTAGATGCAGGTGCTGCCCAAAAATAGAAACCGCTGCGTCCCGTGCTCCCATGCGCCTTGAATGGCGTTCGAGGCCATCACGAGGTTCTGATAAAGAAATTCCGCCGGGAAACTGTTGTTCGCATGAATCCCACCCACTTTGGCTGCCGCAAACACGACTACCTCCGGATGATATTCCGCAAAAAATTGATTGACGCTTGCCTGATTCAGCAAGTCAAGGTCAACGCGACTTTTGAGCAGCAGATTGGTAAAGCCGGCGGCCTTCAATTGCCGTACGACAGCAGCGCCGACCATGCCTCGATGGCCAGCGACAAAGATTGATGAAGAATTTGAAATCACGGGAGGGTTGGCAGTCGTCAGTTGGCAGTTGTCAGAAAAGCAAGGGACCACATTCTGAGTTTGAACGTAGTTTATGCGAGGACATGCTGAAGCACGGTGCGGAATTTTGTGAGGGAATGCTGTTGAGTGTATGCGGATTCAGCGAGTTGCCGAGCTTTGCAACCCATGGTTTCAAGTTCTGCAGGATGATCGGCTGCCCACAGAATCCGTGTTGCGATCGCCTGCACGGAACCCGGTTCGACGGTGAGTCCCACCTGCTGTGTCGTGCTGATCATATGCAATTCTGAACCCATGGGCGCGTTTGTCAAATACGGTCGCCCGGCTGCAAGAATTCCGTAGAGTTTACTGGGCATCAAGCAACGACTGAGTTCTTTGGTCAAGGGCACGAGGTGCAGGTTGGCTGCCGTGAGGCTGTGCGTCAATTCGTCCTGTGGTTGATAATCAAAGAACTGCACATTGGTCAGGCCATGTGCTTTGACCAGTTCCCGCAGTGAGCTTTCCTGCGATCCGCGTCCGACAAAACACAACAGAATGTCTGGGCGATCCTTGAGCATCACAGCAGCTTGCACAAATTCTTCAAGCCGCTGTGTGAGTCCAAGATTGCCGGAATACATGGCGATAAACTTTTGGCCCAACTGGTGTTCTTCACGAAACCGACTACTCCCGCGCACGGGTGCAATCCGGTGGGTGTCGGCCCAATTGGGAACAATCGAAATGCGGTCAGCTGCAACGCCCCCGTCCGTCAAGAGGTCGGACATGTCTTGACTGAGCACCACCATCCGATCGCAGCGGCGGTAGATATTAAACAGGGCCGCCCGCAACTTACGCACGGCCCAGTTATTGCCAACTTTTCCTAAGGCCACGGCGACATCAGGATAAATATCCTGCAGGTATCCGATCATTTTGCAATGAGTTCGTTTCTGCAGGCGACTTGCGGCAAAGGCTAGCAGAAACGGATCCGTTTCAAAGACGACCACGTTCGGAGCAGCAATCGTGCGCAAAGCGGAATGAGTCGCATGTGCGAATGACACAAAATTCAGGGCTTTGCCGGCGAGATTTCGTTTCGGGAAATTCGCGTGCGCGACACGCTGAATGTGGACGCCGTGTCTTTCGTCGGCCGTACGCCAGTCCTGCACATCGAGCTTGTTAACAATCGCATTTGGCCGCCCGGCAAGCACACCGACTTCAAAGTCCTGCGTCAGACCTTCGCACAATTGGGTGAGCAACTGACCGGTCGCTTCGACGTCAGGCCAATATGACCTGTTCAGGAACAACACCGACGGCAGATGACGCGCCGCGCGGACTTCGTCCCTGTCGGTGACATGCGAGTGGCGAATGTGACCGGAAATTGGGATATCCATTCATGTCTAACAAAAAAATACCCACCAACAAGCCCATCGGGATGCGGGCCACTGTTCGCGCTGCCGCCGCGATTTGAAGGGCTTTACCGATGATCTGCATGACCAAACTAGTGCTCTGTCAAGGCTCAATTTTCGGGTACGACGGACTTCCAGTCCGTCGACAAAGGTTACCGCCGACGGACTGGAAGTCCGTCGTACAAATACAATTCAACCCCAACTTTGAAGGTTGACAGAGCACTAGTTCGACTGTTCGAGATTCGCTTGTAGTCCCGGCTTTAGCCGGTAAATGGGCTGAATGTTCATGGGGTGCAGGCTGAATTTCCGCCTAAAGGCGGGACTACGAACAAAATGGGACAGTCAAACTAGGTCATCGGCATCACCGAATCCGACAGCCGCCGTTTTCCTGCGCCGGGCGTCATCTGTTGCTGTCTTCCGCGCGGGTTTGCTGAGGACGTTCTGTTGTTGCCGGAGGCGCAGAAATTCGGCCATGAATTCTCCACACCTGCGAATTTGTGCGAATGCCGTTCGGTTCCAATTGGGCCTGCACTTGGCATCCTTTCTGTCAGGCTCGTTGCATTATTTAATTTAGTGCGGGGTGTTGGCATCCGTCGATTCCACGGGCTCTTCCTCGAAGTAGTCTCCTTTTGCCTTGCCTTTACTTCCGTAGCTATAGTCGTATTTCTTACCGTAATACCGGCCGCTGTATCGATAATAGCTGTAATTGTAAGAGCCGTAGCCATAGCCATAGCCTTCGGTGCCTTCGACACCGTTAATTACGATCCCGCACAGAGTTGCTCCGATTTCACGCAACGCTTCGGTCGTGCGTAGCCCTTGGCCACGCGTATGCCGATTGAGTCGCATCGCGACGATCACAGCGTCCACGCGGGGCGCGATGGAGGCAGGATCTGTCACGGCCAACATCGGAGGAGAATCGACGATCACGTAGTCATATTTTTGACGCAGCACCTCAAGCAGTTGTTCATATTCAGGTCGCGACAACAATTCTGCGGGGTCCTTGGGGCGAGTACCACAAGGCAGAACAAACAAGGATTCTATCGCAGTATTCTGGATCGCATCCGTCAATTCTGTGGTACCACGCAGGACATCGACGACACCTAACTTATTACTGACAGCGGACAGCTTGTGCACCTTTGGGCGGCGAAAGTCGCTTTCCATCAGAATTGTGCGTTTGCCCGACATCGCCAATGAGATCGCCAAATTTAATGCGAGTGTCGATTTTCCATCCCCCGCTGACGGGCTGGTTATCTGAAGCACACGATGCAAACTGCCCGATGGGCTAAAGCAGATTGCCGTACGAACGGATCGATATGCTTCTGCCGGACGAGATCGTGGTGAATGGATAGACACGGCTGACTTGTCCATCGGATTTGTATATTTTGGAAGTGTGAGTTGTTTGGCGGTCATGAAAGGAATGTGCCCAAGGATGGGCACACCAAACTCCCGGATGAGATCTTCCGGTTTGCGGAAGCTTCTGTCGGCGATTTCAACCACATATCCAATCACCATACCGAGGAAGCCACCCAAGAGAGCTCCCATACCTAAAAACCGAGTCAGAGTGGGATAGATCAGATTTCCTTGACGAGCTGGCGTCAGAACTTGAGCTTTCACTCCACCGTATTCGGCATTTATTTTTGTTTCTGTCACGTGCGAAGATGCATCGTGGAAAAGTTCCGACAGCCGCTCGATTTCATTTTTCCGGGATCTGTCTTCATTTTCATCATTCGCAAGTGCCCGGGCAAGTCGTTCGGCTTCACTGGCCTGTGTCTCCAGATCCCCACGTTCCGTCACGATTGTCTGAATCTGCTGCCGCAAGGATTGCAGATAAATGCTAATGAAATCTGTGACTGGAACTACGTCCCCTGTTTCTGTGGGTATGGCTAATTTCTGAAGCAATTCGCGCGTGAACTCGATCCGTCGCTCTATCGCTTTGACCCTCGGATGATCTTTCCCTAGTTTCGCCTCAAGCTCTTTCTGTTCGAGAAACAGGGGAACCATGCGTTCCTCCATGCTGCGACTGTTGTTTGTCAATGCACCCGGACCTGAATTTGGATTCATCTTTCCAATGACCATGAGGAGTGCTTCGCGAGAACCGCCTTCTTTCAAGGCTGCCTCAAGAGTGGTCAACTCCGCTTTGATGGATGTCTCGTCTAGTGACAACGATGACAGTTTTGCCAAGTAAGACTGCTGTCGCTCGCGATGCGGATTCTTGCCGTCGCTCATGAGGCCAGAAGTATCTCGGAAGACGTTGTATTCCGTTTCTTTTTCTTTCAGCTCGGCATGCAGCAATTCTTTTTGACGCATGAGCGTTGCGTCAAGTTCAACCCGCGCGTCCTTGTAGTTCTCGATTTGGCGTGCGACGTATTCTTCCGCGATCGCGTTTACAATCAACGGAATCTCATCGGCGCGAGCTGCCTGAATGGCGATTTCAATCACATTCTTACTGTTTTGACCCGGCTTAACCGTAAGCATTCCGGCAATTTGAGAAGCCGCAGAATCAGCCGATAACCCTCGCAACATCACGAGTTCATCGAGTCGTTGCTTCTCGTAGGCCGGGATAATCAAGCTGGGACTTGTGATTTCGAATACGGCATCGCTTAAATCCCTTTCGGTCATCATCATGCCTATCTTGGGATTTGCCTTCTGGTGGATTACCTGCACGAGCGCGATTGATCGAAAGATGGGGACCTGACGCTGAAACATCATGTAGCCGATGCCTGTTCCCAACGCGGCAAGGACGATCACGAATGATTTTCTCCGGCGCAGAAAACCCAAGACGTCCAACCCTGATGCTTGATCATCTGCCGATGTCGAGGCGTTGGAATTGTACATGTTTGGAATGCCTACTGAACTCATATTCACTTGCCTCTAAAGATCGGTTCGAACCCACACCTGAAATCGGCCAAGCTGCGGGGCTTGGCGGCGGCAATTTGTAATCAATTTAAAATACCTGGAATGAGCCAGGTGCTCAGGTTGTCCGGAAGGCGTAATCCAGTCGGGCTCTTCGCAATTACGACATCTGGCAACATGTAACCATTGTGGTGTTAAGAAACGGTGTTAGCCAACAGACTTTTGGATTTTTGTGATCACTTTTCAAGGCTGAGCGTGATGACACGCGTTCGGCGAGGTTCTTCCGGGCTGTTGCAGTTTCGCTGCACCCCCCAGAACTATTTTTTCGGGTTCAATTGCATGCAAAATACGGGAGAACAGAAAAAAGAGCTTGTAATGCATCATTTTCTGAGACGCTTGGCTCTGGGATTGTGCCGCGTTTACTTGTCCTTCGCTTCCAAGAGCCGCTTGATCGAAGCTGCCGGCAGCGGACTTGCCGCATCGTAGTATTCGTAACGCAGCCATTCTCCGATGGCTTCATCCAGCTTTCCCAGCTTTTCAAGCGTTTCGGCGCGGGTTTGCCGCAGTTGCAGTGTTTCGGGAAATTCCACAAGACAGTCGTCAATCCAAGCCAATGCGGCTTCCGGTGACTCGCGCCGCAATAAGTAGTTCGTGCGCTGAAGTCGTTGGTCGGGCGTAGGGTGTTGGGCGACCGTTAGCCATTGCGCTTCAGCGATTTTCCAGAGTCCAGCCCCAAATTCAGGATTGGAAATCGATAACCCGGTGCGGATCGTCGCGGCGTATTCGCGGGGTGCAAACAATTCCAGAGCCTGATCGGGTGTCCAAGCCCGTAAGGCATCCCCCAGAATGTTGATCCGGAAACTCTCGGAAACCTCTACCGCCTGATTCCAAAATTCGACGGCTTGTTGAGGGCGATTTTCGATGAGGCACAAGATTCCGCACTGATACAACCATCGCGCACCTGCGGGGCTCGTAAAGCGGACTGCTCTGAGTTCGCCTAACTGCGCGTCATCGATTATTCCAAGACTGATCGATCCTGCCGCCGCCTTGACTACCAATCCCGGTGCCAAGGGAATTTGCCGCGACGCATGCCTTGCCATTTTGTGCCATGGAAATTTCTCCGCCAGTGATTCAAGTAAAGTCTGGAGTTCTTTGACACTTGCCGGCTCCATGTTCTTCTTCAGCAGCATGACTCGATCGGCAAGTCCGACTGGCGTGAACAGGGTCCATGTGTTCTGAAACTGTGGGCCCGTGACGGGAGCGCCCGGAGGAGCCAGAGCATCGATTAATCCTAGTCGGAATCTTGCTTCCAGCACATCGACCAGTGAGTCGCGGAGCAGCGGATCATCGGGACAGTGTTTCAAGGCGGCGGTCAGTTGTTTGTCCAAGAGCGGCAGGGGTTCCAGCCCGACCCTTGTCACGGGCGCACTCAAGAGTCTGGCCGATTGAACAATTGCCGGATAAATATGGTCGGCCTGCTGCAATTCTGGCACCGATCCACAGGCTGCCGCTACGAGTCCAAATCGAAAAATCCACCCCCATAACCCGCGATCTAGGGCAAACCATCCTTGCCATCTCGGAAGAGCGTTAAACGGTGAGGGCTGGCTCCTCTGAATCGCAGTCAACACCCCTGCGAACACGGCAATCGCCCCGAGCGTCGAGCTCAGGCCAATCCCGAAATCAAAGAATGCTACGATTGCCTGCGATGCCATCATTGCCATGCCGGCCAGCCCGATCGCAATCCGCTGCGACCAAAGGTTGTGTTTGGAACGAGCTGGCGACTTTTTAAGAATGAGTTGAATCGAGAGAGTTGTCAGGAGCATCCCAAATCCGGCGAACAGGCCTAGGCCCAAGAGTCCGGATTCTACCAGAATCTCCACGTACTGATTGTCAGCGTTCATGAACCAAGATGAACCACCGCGCCGCTGATAGGGGAGCGTGGCCCATGCATAAGCGCCTTGCCCTGATCCAAGCAGGGGGAAATCGCGGAGTGAACCTAGCGAATCAGACCAATGCAGCAGGCGATTTGTGGATTCCGAGACAGGATCTTTTAACGTCGTTAATTCGGCTAGCACGAGTGTGTCCAGTTCAAATGCGATCAGAAAAATACTGACACTGGCAAGCAGAATCGAAAACGGCACGAGCAGCAAGAGTGACTTTCGCAATTGCATCCGAGATGCTGCACAAACGACAAGACAAGAAATTCCGGCGACGATTCCGGCTCGGGATAACGTCGCCGCAACCCCCGTCAACAGGAGCACAACCGTCACGACGGAAACGATTTGAATATTGTTGAGCGACGCGATGCGCTGCCGCATGCTCACGGCTGCTGCAAACATGTGATCTCGCCAAGAACGGGTATGAAAAGATGGCGACCAGCCAGACGCTGGATTCTTCCCCCAAACAACTACGGCCAAACCGATGGCCATTGCCATGTGCACTAAGAGCCATCCAGCTGCATTGTTCGGATTGACAAAACTTCCGAACGGCACCGTCTTGCTGATAATCCATGGTTCGCTGAGCCCACGATTGCCCGTGTCGAACAGTTGCTGGAGGGAAAGGATCGTCAGGAGGCTGGCATTAGCGCACATTAACCCGAGGACCCAGATCAACTGGTCTAGCCGACTCAACGCATCTGCCACGGTACACAAGAGGACTGCGACCGCGATCCATTGGGCAACATGGCGGCGCGTCATGGCGGGGGCCGCGGAACCTGAATCCGCCGGATTTCGCAGCCTGACTGGATTGGTGGTCGAGCCTGAAATAGGCTGAGGCAAATCCTGACGCAACTCCGGATGCACGGCGTGGTTCATCCGGGAAATGGCAGATGGCATCCACGGCTGAAGCTGCACAATCCCGATGGCCGCCATGCCCAGCAAGAGCCATGATCCGAGGGGCGGGATGGCGAAGGCACGCCGAGACACAAGGCGGGCCAGCATTGTTAACACGGCGGCCGCAATTGTGCCCACTTGCAGCACCAGCCTCGCTTGCGGAATCGCGCCACCCAGCAACCACGGGAGCGTACCCACCGTCGCGGTGGCGACCAGCAGCGAACTCCATTCGAGGGCCAGTGAGAGGCGACTCGAAAATTTCGCACGTGGTTTTCCCCCAGAGTTGGCTGAAAACGCACTTGCACGCGACTTGAATCGAACACCAAACGGCATAGTTTCATCCGTGTTAAAACGGCTTAAGACCGTTCGA
>QWQG01000156.1 GCA_003670925.1 Planctomycetota bacterium
ATCCATGACCCAGATGCGATCGCTCTTCCCGTAACGGCCTTCCATGGTTTCGACGACATGCTCGAAAGCCCGACGCGCGCCGCTATAAATGCGAAACGTGCGGAGTTTCAATCCACGCCCCGCGTGCGGGGCGAAAGCGGCATGGCATGTCGGGGTAGCGATGCGACTGAGCGTTTCAATCCACGCCCCGCGTGCGGGGCGAAAGCCCCTTGCCGCAAGAGCAAGGGACGCAGGAGGTTAGCGACCGATTTCCGCGAAGGCAAGAGAATGACGTCTGTCGGTTGCGTAGGTAGCAGGTCGTGTCAACGTAATGTGGCTGAAAGACTGCACTTACGCGAACCGCGAAGGTACCGGCAGTTTTGCGTGCGCTTCCCATACGCGGGCTCCGTTTCTTCATGCTCCCGTCTCACGCAATGAGTGGTCCATCCACGTCATATCCGGCCTTCGTACCGTGGTGCTCTACTTTGTGCTCGTAGTTTGTCCCTAGATAATAGAATCGAAGGCTGTCTTCGTCGAGAGAGATCAGGGCTAATAAATCGGACTTGATTCGGGTCCATTGCGACCAATCTACTTTCATCTCAAACACGGAGTTCTGCACTCGCTGACCGTAGTCTTCACACATTGCAGCGACTTTTCGGAGGCGTTTTTGGCCGGTAGACGTTTTCGTTGAGACGTCATACGTGACGAGCACATACATCATGGGACGACATTCTGGAGAAGGCTTCACCAATGCAAGATCAACGAGTTATTTCCAGACGAATGGTGGATATGCGTCTAGGTCGTTGCGAAGATATCGCGCCATAAGCCTCGCCTGAAGATGAAGCAAGAGTCCCACTGTTGTCTTTTCATTGAGAAATGGATGCGTGATCTGTTCCTGTTTGCGCTGTTGCCACGCCACGAGCATGGCCTTTCGCGACGTGTCATTCATTTGAACGGCACCACTTTCACGGATCGTAAAATCCCCCGGCTTGACCTGTTGTCGATTTATGAGAGAGACCACCATACGATCTGCAAGAAACGGACGAAATTCTTCCATCAGATCGAGGGCCATCCCTGGGCGACCAGGGCGATCACGATGGAGAAATCCGACTGCCGTGTCTAGCCCAGCGGCCTCACAGGCACTCCGGGCGTCATGCATCAGAAGCGTATAAGCAAACGACAACATCGCGTTGATGCGGTCGAGCGGTGGACGACGACTACGTTTGGTGTACTGAAATTCTTTATCATTGGAACCAAGCAGTTGATTCATGACGCCGAAGTAGAGTGTGGCTGCTTCCCCTTCGACACCGCGAAGGCGATCTAGTTCCTTCATCCGCAGGGCTTCCGCCAGTGATGCCGTCAGTTTGTCTGCAGCTTTGTTGAGTGCCTCCGAACGTTCCCCAACGTCCGTATCGCGGGCTGCTCGCCGGAGCACTGTTCGACAATTGCCTAGTTTTCCAGCCACAACGGCCCTTGCAACCTCAACGGCCTTCACGGGATCATCGGAAGTGCGATATTGTTGACGTCGCAAGAGGACGTTCCCGGGAGTGAATCCATTGACTGCAGCGAGGAATCGACCATGGATTGTAAGAAACGAAATCGTAACGCCAGACTCAGCACAGCTACCCATCAATTGCGGTGACATGGCGACTCTGCCAAATCCGACGATCCCGTCAAGGTTATGAAGAGGAACTCGCAGGCGAGATTTCTTTTCCACGCGAACATCGACGGTCTCACCATCCTTTCGAAGGTAAGCACCCTGCGTTGTGACAAACAGCGTATTCAGATGGGTCTTCATGTGGAAACTCCTGAACTTGTTTCTTTGACCCAACTCAGTTGGCAGAATTTTGAAGTTTCACCGCTGGATCGCGCGAAAGAACAGCCTTGCCGTAATCGTGGCATTTTGAATTATTCCTCAATCAGGTTGCGCAGGTACACGGAGGCATTGACTGACTGTGATGGTGATGGCATGCACACGGGCAGCAGCGAGCAGTTTTCACACTTAGGTTCGCGGGTGGCTTTGGGCGTGACGCCCGCGAACATCAACAACTGCAGCCGTTCGGCAGCTCGCACCGTTAGTTGCCGCAGCTCATCGGACAGAACGACTTCCGTTCGACGCTGCTGTTTTCCATAGAACAACTCGCCACGCGGGATGCTTGTGCGGAGCATCTCTTCGAGGCACATAGCCTGAGCACACAGTTGGACCCGATCTGCATCGTTCTTCTTTGGCTGCCCCCGTTTGTATTCGACGGGCGTGATTGTCCATTGGTGAAATGGGCTATTATCCTCATCTCGTTTAACCTGACCCAACTGGGAGGTTTCAGTGACTACCCCGATAGGGCGGGTCAAACGGTTGAGTTCATGTTCAATGCGTTTTGGGAGCGACGTTGCGGGCTGTGGCTCGAATGCGGGGGGGGTGAAGTTGACCACATCGCAGACACCGAAAAGTCCAAGCTTAAAGCTATGAACCGGCAGACTCCGCGTGATGCGAACACCGTCGCGAGTTTCCGATTTGGCCCCGTCGGTCTTTTTGTGCAGCACACGTCCTTCGGCTGTGAGTCGATTTTCGACCCACAGGCGTTCGAGATGAATTAAGGCCATCTGCCGCTCGCAGAACAACAAGTGCTGCAGTGCGGAGATAGGAAGAAGGTCGTCTTCGGTGTGCATAAATTGACGTTTGATAGGGAAGTTCGTTAACCCGTGGCCGACATGCCCAGCTGTCACACCACGGAGTCGGATGCGCCCTAGCCTATCGGCTGAGGGAGCAACAGTGAAAGTCGTGCCTGCGCCACGGTTAAACAGGGCGGTCAAATTCTTCGTTCGATCGTGATACCTTCAGGCAGATTGATGTCATCAATGCCGACTGTATAGTCACCAAAGCTGCGAGCGGGTGTGCTGACGTCATTCGACTTTCTGATCGTGACTCGTTCCAACAGTTTGTTGGCTGGAGCATTCCCTAGGGCGCTTTCGTGCTTGAATACGATGAGTGCCTGCGGGGCCATTTCGCCTCGCGATGCCGAACGATCATTTTCGAACATCTGTGTAAGGGCGTTCCAGAAAAGCTCCAAGTCTTTACCGTTTTCATTGAAACCAGTTTGCACGGCCAGATGTGGATTGATGTAACCATGGATGCGGTACAGACCATAGGGCACGGTGAACTTTCGGCCCATGGTGCGGTTGTCGCCCTCTTGCTTTTCGGCTTCCTTTTCGGTGGTGACGGCACAACGTGTGACGGCATGCTCTGCTGCGACAATCGGGTCGATGCTGCGAGCCATGCCAAACTGAATCGGCCCGCGCACCTGCCCACAGTTCACTTTGGTCGTCATGACAGCTCCAAAGGTCCGAACGTCGAAGAAGTTCCGACACATCCACTTCGTGAGATTCCGATCTTCGGCTTCTTTATCCTTGCCCTTTGTTCGCTTGGTGGAATCGAGTTCAAGGGCGGTGTAGGCTCGCTCGTGTTGCAGATTCAGCACGGCCTTTTCCTTAACATAGATTTCATACGGCGGCTGTTCGCCATTAACCAGTCCGACGTAATTGCGAACCTTGCGCTTGATGCACACATCGGTAACAAGCCCCTGGCCCGTTTCTGCGTCAATGCGAGGCAGATTGCCCGCATCCGGATCGCCGTTAGGGTTACCGTCTTTGACGTCGAACAGAAAAACAAAGTCGTATCGGTTTTGCATGATTGAAATTCCTGATGAGAAGTTGAATATTTAACCCGTGGTCGAAGACTAGGAATGAGGGACCCCGCGGCGGCCTAGTCTTCGGCCACGGGCTAAACGAGGTTATGTGTTGACGGCAGCCTCTTCGGGTGCCGCCTTCTTTGTGAAGATTGCCTGACGCTGGTGGTAGTAACCAAGCGCGAAAAGGCCCTGATCGTTGAGGTTCAGGTGTGATGGGAAGCCGTTGACCCTGCCACATATCTCTTGAATCTGCTTCTCACGATGGATCTTCGAACGGTATTCCAGCTTTCCAAGATGATGTTGGCTGCCGCGAATGATTCTTGGAAACACGCTTGCCGGTGTAGCCGAAGCAGCTCCAAAGTAGCGATCCTTGATTGTGGCGTTGATGCCGGGAAGTGCGTCTTCCTGAGTCTTTTCCAATTCGGCAAACAAGCGGCCAAGCTGATAAGCCGGTTCCGGGCGGTCGGGATCAAGTGACATAGAAATATCCTTTATCAAAGAGGAAATACCGGTTCGGGAATTTCGATTCAGGCATGCCTTCAGGATTCCGGCTCGGATCGAATTCACCACGCGGTCCACTCGAATCCTGCGAAGGACTGCGGAAAACAACATTTGTGGATACGGGCTGCCGGTCAGGATGGCCCGCATCATGGCACCGCTCAATAATGGCGGAATGTCTTTGCTTTCGCGAACGGTCTCGCGAAGCAATTGCCACATGGCAGGGAATTCAGGATCTCGGTCAGAACTTCGCACGATCGCCAGATCGCTGAAGTGCTGACGAAGAGCAGTCACCATTTCCGTCAGCGTACTGACGTACCAGAACCGGATCGACAAGCGTGCTGCGTTGGGGGAAAGCCCAAGCACATAGAACGGAGTGTCACCAGACCCAAGTTGTAGCTCTTCCACCGTCTCACCGTTTCCGATGCGCCGCAGTGCTGCCTGCAAACGGAGCTTCTGAGCGTCATCTTCGGCAGAGACTTTGGATGGATCAGCCACCAAGCCAAAGAATTCTTCCATCGGAGATGGTGATTCAGTCCAGAAGACCGTCGTGGCATCGCCGATCTGAACCCTGCCTCCACCAGGGCGAAGCAAGTGGTTCAAAGCCGTGCAGTATTGAAACGTTCCAGCTTTGCTGACAGGAGCGTTGAAGCTCTGCTCTCGTCCGAAGCTCTCATACGCGTCGGCGTTGAACGACACGAGCGAGGCGCCTGATGACTGAGCACCTGCAACGCCCTTGATCTTCGGATCATGCAAGCGAGCTAGGGCGGACGTCTGCCCGGTCAGCAAGCACATGCCCAAGACCTGAGCTTCGTTGTTCGCTGCTGACAGTTGTGTATTCCACCACTCCTTCACAATCGGGCGTTCATGCACGTAATGAGTTTTACCCCGAACCCGGAACACTCCAAAGCCGGTCGATGTCGCCGCCAACGTTTGAAACGCGGTGGCTTGATCGGGTTTCCATGATGCAAGAAAGGTACAGACGGCAGTAAATTCCAGATCGTCAATGACCGGCTGCAGTTCTAGGTGTTTTTTTCGGAACGCATCAAAAGTTTCCAGTGTGCGCTCTGGTTTCTCGTCGTCAGGCCTGAATCCCAGCATGTATCCCATGTTGTCCCAAAGAAAACAGGGGTTAATGCCAGATCCAGACGGCTTCGCCCCCCCAGGGACAATCAGTGACTTCGGGCGAGGCTTTTCCTGATTGCCGTCAGTTTCCACAACGAAGTCGTCCAGAGTTCCATCATCATTCAGCATTACGCAGAACGAAATCTTCTGACGGCTGTATCCGAATGGCGCTACATCGACGTTAGGATCGGACTCCAGTCTCAGGTAGTATTGATTCAACGCCTGAAGAATCATGCTTTCACCTCACTTCCATTCAAGCGTGGCACATTGATCACACCATTGTTCATGGCTGCTCGAAAAAATCGCGGCGTCATGTTGTCGGAATAGTCCAGATCATGCAGCATGAAACCCAGATCCGATTCACCCTGTAATTTGGACTCAGGCAAATCACCATCGACCCATTCGAAGTCAGCAGGGAATTCACGACAGCCCAGATATGGATGATGGAAGTACTGCCCTTTCATCGCGCGACGCTTGAACATCTCAAAATGCTTCTGCAGTGTTTCGGTGTGGTCTAGAAGCTCGAAGTGAGCCACGATGCCGTACGCGACATCCCGCAGAATCAGTGCGGCTCGTTGTTGCCGATCGTCTTCAACATACAGTCCCAGTGGTGATAAATCGCCGTTCATGGCTTTGCGGACATTGCCGGCAAGAACCTTCGCCCCGACTTCGTTACGGCGAAGATTGGTGAAGCGAACGGGATTCAATACATGAATCTGGTCAATCACCCAGCGAATCTGCGGTTTCCAATAAATTGCCTCCAGCGCGCCTCGCGCAGCTGACGGAGTCATCACGTCGTAGCTGACGCGTTCGACCTTCATTTCAGGTCGAGTGAAGCAGGCATAGTCGCCCCAGAGTCTCAGCTTGATCAGTGGTGGAGATTTCATTGAGAATTCCTTTTGTAAGCGGGATTTCGTTTCGCCCCGAGCCAACGCGGAGGCAAGCTCAACGTTGGTTCGAGTTATACGATCAGAGTGTGAGGTTCGTGGATGCCTTGTTGGTCAGGACGGAAGCCGAGTTGTGCGTCGTAGCAGGATTCGTTGATCAGAACGGCGTGCCCCGAATCCAGCACCTCGATATCTGTGTTAACCATTGCGTGAAAAATGTTTGGAAACAGGCTAACGGAATACCGCTGCAGTTGTCGCAGGACATCTCGAAGCTTTGCAATTCGTGAACCGTCGTTTTGTAGTTTGCGCAGCTGTTTAATCAGTTTACGCGCAATCAAGTCAAACGGGACGAAGACTGTCTCTGATGTATCGTCGATCCACCGGAACCTTTCGGACGCGGTGCGGAAGTTGAAGTGAATCGTTTGGTAGGGAGCAGGAAAGCAGGACATGACTTGCTGAGCGTCCCAGCGATCCTTGTGTCGCCAGAAATGGAGCCCAAAGTAACTTCGAACAATGTCTTGACTCAACAGTTCCATGTCATCACGATCGAGGCCTGCGATGAGCTCCGACGCCGAATCCGCAGTCGCTTTTAGATAACCACGCAGCGTGACAGCGGTGGGCTCGAAGAGGAATACTTGGCCTGAATTCAGGTTGCCCTCCCGATTGCACCGACCAGCAGCCTGGGCAATGGAATCGATGCCTGTCATCGATCGATAGACCACTGGAAAATCAACATCGACTCCGGCCTCGATCAGTTGCGTGCTGATGACCTGACACGGAAGTCCCTCGCGAAGACGCTGGCGAATTGTGTCCAGTGCAATTTTGCGATGTTGGCCGCACATGTAGGTGCTGAGATGGAAGTGTGTGGCGCCCGCCGCACTGTGGATGTCGATTCTGGACTGATCTTGGAGAGTCTCGCAGTTGGTTCGGGGCAAATGAGCAGCACGCAGGCGGGCGAATAAGTTGGCGGCGTGGGCTCGTGTGTTGACGATGCAGAGAAACTGACCGTGACCGCCAAATCTTTCAGTAATATCATCATCTGATTGTGGACCGAGGTGTACGATTCGCACTCGCTTCAGGCGATTGAACAGATGCGGCGGATCAGGTACAATTTCCGTGACATGTTCGAGCCCGATCCTGAAATCAGCTGATCTACCAAACGCCGGTTGTGTTGCCGTACAGAGCAAGATGGTGCAACCATAGTTTTCAGCGAGTTCTCGAATAGTAGCGAGCGTCGGTTGTAGCAAATCGACCGGTACAGATTGAACTTCGTCTAGGATGATCACACTGTTGCAGACATTGTGCAGCTTGCGACAACTGGAAGTCCTCGCAGCAAACAACGACTCAAAAAGTTGCACATTCGTCGTGACGACTATCGGAGCATCCCAGTTTTGAGTCACAAGGCGCGTCGTGAGAGTTGGCTCCGGGTCGGTATTGCAATGGTGTTCCAGAATCGTCTCATCAGAAACGTCCGTGAAGACACCACGGAAGACGTTGGCCGTTTGTTCGACGATACTGGTGAATGGAATTGCGTAAATCACGCGTTCCATACCATGCATTTCCGCATGAGCGAGGCCGAATGCCAGGGACGACAGTGTCTTGCCACCTCCCGTGGGTACAGTGAGGGAATATAGTCCTCGACTTTGTGACGACGCGTCACGACATGCGTTGAGAACTTCCGAACGGGCTTCCGCAACAGTTCCATTCTTGCCATCAGACAACTGCTGCAAATGTTGATCAAGTTTTTCGCGCAAGACAGCCAACGAGGGCAGATCGACTTTTCTCTCAACCGCCGTTGTTGGTGAAATAAAGGCTTCCGTTGCAAGGTAATCCGCATCGACGAGACACGAAAACAGCATGCGAGTCAGAAACGCCAGTTGAAACGAAATACGATCGGAAGCGTCAGACACGAAAGCTATCGGCGGGACGCTCGGCAAGTCGGGCTTCATCAACAAGTCAGGAGGGGCATCATGAATGGCGGGTATCTTCTTTTTTAATCGCCGGTCAAGGCCCGACTCGCCGGATTCACTGACTGCATCTGCAAGTCCGGCATGATGTCCGGCGATACAATAAGCCAGAATTTTCCCGTAGGGGTGTTTTCCGAAAAGTCGATCAGCAAGCTGAGCTCCGAACGTTGAATGATCGACTCGCCCGACATACTCTTCCAAATGCGCTTCGTATCCGTTTTCGCGACGAAGGTAAGCTTGGAACTCTTTGGAGTACTTCCCCAAATCGTGCCACAATCCAAGTGTTCGACCGAATTGCCCCGCCCCAAATCCTGCGGCAAATTCTTCGCAGTATTTCGCGACCAGTGCCAGATGATCCGCCAAGGGTTCCCACGACTCTGGTGACTCTCCCTGAACCGTATGAGCGTAAAACTGGTTCACCTGACGCTCCAGTGTCGGTAAGCCGCCGCCGCCAAGTCAGTCTCAACCGCTTCCACACGCTCTGTCGATTCAGATGATGTCACCCTCGGGCTAAATGGCATACGCAAGCATTTCACTTCATGTAGTGCCAGTTGAACATTTGCCGTAGGTACGAATATTAGAATATCCAGCATATCGCTACTGCCAACATACCCGGGACATCGCTATTTGCCGTGAGACAAAGAGCGAAATCTGAGATTTTGATCCATTAAAGTTGGACTTCGTTCGAACAGCGGGAGATCGAGGATCTTTTGAACTAAGCCCGGAATTCTCGAACAGTCACTGGTTGCCAATAGGATCTAGACTGCAGCGTCCGCGGTAGACTACCTTCGTTGCTTCTCGCTGAGACGATTGCTTCGCAAGGACAAGGCTGGCCAGATCCCGGCCGAGTTCGATCCGATTCTGGAACGATTGGATTGCAGTGCGGAGTCTTGGCTGGATCTGGTTCAGAATTTCCGCAAACGCTTCCGCACCGAAGCCGGCCTTGGCTGACACTGACTCACACGCCAATAACTGTGCTAATAACTGTGCTGTGCCAATAACTGTGCGGCAATAACTGTGCGGAATAACTGTGCCACCCACCCCGTTTGAACCGCAGGAATCCTGACACAGAAGGCACTTCCCTTGAAAGCACGACTGCCGCCCCGAGTCAAGCGGTTGCCGCCTGAGCTCTGCGTTCTCGACGCTTGGAACGGAACG
>QWQG01000030.1 GCA_003670925.1 Planctomycetota bacterium
CCACATCGATTTCGTCAAATCGAAATCGTGGACCCGCCGCAAGCATGTCTCCCCCTGAAGCAATCAACGCGCCACCGTCATAGACGGCTCGCCCCGCTTCATTGCCAATCAGATTCGCATAGACATAACTGACGCCGAACGAACGTGATCCTTCCAGCACAAAACGTTTGCGAATTTCATGCTTTCCAAACGCAAAGTGACTGGCGCTGGGGTTAAGGATGATGTCCACGCCGCATTCAGCCATCCGGTTGCCGGGCCGCCCTGCAACCCAAGCGTCTTCGCAAATCTCAAAACCGATCCGCACACCATCACACTCAAAGAGCAGATCACCGATCGGCCAAGTCCGACCGTCAGCATGAAACTCACTGACGGTATCTGCCGGCCATGCGCGAAACCACCGCGGTTCATAGTGCAGCCCATCACCTGCCAGATGCTGCTTCGGAACAAAGCCCACTACCCGACCATGTGACAGGACACAGGCTGCGTTATAAACCCCGTTGGTTACGAACAGGGGTAACCCCACGGATACAATCATGCCATCCGTTTCAGGGACAATTTTCTGCAGCATTTCCCATGACGTACGCCAGACGTGCGGGGCCAGAAACATGTCTTCACAGCCGTAGCCGGTGATGCAGAGTTCCGGCAAACACAGAACCTGCACGTCCTTTCGCCGCGCGAGCTGAATCGCTTGCTGAATACGGTCGGTGTTGCCTTCCCAGTCGAGTGGCGTTTGATTCAAAATCCCCGCGCCGAGTCGAAGCCGTTTCATGTTTGGATCTCATTCGTCATCGCCGTGTCGTTCCGATACTCAGCACACTGTAGGTGATGCCGGAACTGGTTGCGACTTTGATCGCAAATGTCGATCATGATTATCACACTTACTGGGAGGTCGACTAGTTGCCGGCTAAGTTGCGATAAGCTGCAAATGCTGCGACTCGGGCTTCATCCGTGTCAAAGCCCAGTGAATCATGGGCAAAGAGCGTCACGTTCGAAGTGCGGGCTTTATGACCGATTTCTTCCAGTTCGATGTCCCGCAGATAGGCTGCAGCGACCAACGCAACGTCACGGGTCTGGACTTTGTAGTTCGTGCCAATGGGTGGCTCGCCCACAATGCGTACTTTCACGCCCTGACCTCGTTCAGGCCACAGAATCGTATCATTCTCAAGCAATGATTCAATCAGCAGAAGGTCTTCTGTACTTTTGAGCTTTGCCAGACAGAGCAGAGACAGAATCATGTCCGGCCGACTGGATTTGCTCTTTACGATGCGAAGCGCCACCAACCGACCAGACTTTAAATCGTGCTTCATCGAAAAAAGCAATGGTCGTTCCGCGGCGATTCCTGCGGTACTGCCGGTCCGGATTATCCACGCCTCTGCAAGTCCCCGCAGGGTCTTCGCGTGGACGCCGACTGTAATGAGTTCGCTGAAACGAGGTTCATCAAATACGACTGAGATATTTGTCGATGTCGCACGGATAAGTCGTGTGTTTGATTCACTTGCCAACAGCATGACGGCGGAAACGGAAGCAATGGGAAACTCTTCTCCCTGAAGTCCGTTGCAGGCTTTGGCAAGTTCGGCTGTGCGGCGTTCTAGTAACGCCGGCAAATCACGCGAGGCAAATAGCCGCGAGGCGAATAGCCGCGGTTCTGCGGCCATGATCTCACCAAAAATCTCCAACGCTTTTTTGTCATGGCCAGATAATTTTTCGAAACGTTCCCACTGCGGAAGCCGTTGCGCAAATTCAATCGAGGGCTGTTCCAAAAAGGTTTGGAGCTGATCGTCGAACAGCCGTTTACGCAACTGGGGAAGAATCATGCTGAGACGTAATTGCGTCTCCCCCGTGGAAGCCAATGCTGTCATTTCTAGCAATGCCACCGATTCAGGGCCCACGTTGTTGAGGTCTTTAGTGGCTTGCTGACGCTCTGCAAAGCTAGAACTGGCTAGCTTGGCGATCATCGCTTTCACTTGAAGTTCAGTCGTGTTTTCAGACACAATTTCCGTATTCTCATTCTGTGCGCGCACTGAAGTCGCCATGAGACTGGTGACTGCGATCGCGGTGCATAAATTGAGAAATTGCCCGTGCATTTGCCCAAAAACCGTTGTAAAACTGAAGCATCAACCCTGTTTTCTGAGGGCTCGAAGGAAAAATGTCTCTCGGTTACCTCCCGTTCGACGTTATCGTGGCTGATTTCTATCGCCCATCCACCGGCATTTCTCAAGGATTGGTCGGAATCCGCAAACACAATTGGGAAATCGGCTGATCAGGTAAAATTGGTTGGCAATTCGGGCTGTCATCTCAGAGGGGAGTGCAGTCGCCATCCATTGTTAAATTGGGTTCAATGCTCAGTGTGGCCCGCAATCCGTCACGGAACGCCCCTGCACGCTTCAAGAATCACAACACCTATTGGCCAAGTAGCCAACATGAGGTGATGCACCCTGAATTTAAGATGTGCACCAATTTTTACAGAGGAGACGCCGATGCCAGCCCCCCCCAAATTGCACTTCCGATGATACTGGTGTGTCAACTTGGAAAGAAGAGCGACGGAAAATTGACTGTCGAGTTCACGCTCCTCGCATCTAAGATTCGGGCAGCGCGTCTCCGACTTTCAATTTCGGCAGTGCAATATGTTGTTGAGACGCGTGAGAAAATGGCATTCCATGGAACTATGCCCGACAACCAAGCCGCTGGCTAGTCATGGTAACCACCAATGCCGCGTTGATGAGTCCGTGTCGCAGCCGGAATTCTGCCTTTTAGAAAGTCAGCTGAAGACGCCAAATATCATTGAAGTGCGGTTCAGCAGAGAAGTCGTGGAAAATAACTAGGATGCGCGACTTGCCGCAAAACTTGGAGTGTCTGTGAGTGCTGTCTCTGCAAAACGGAATTCGATGGGGTCCACGGCGTCACACCCCTCTCGTAGAATGTCGGTAACCGTGGGCAAAATAGGAACTGGCGACGCGCGGAGGCAAGCCGGACTCGTTCGTGGCTCAAAAGACCGGACGTGGTCGCCAACGTGGGATTCCCGCAGATTCCAGAATGACCCATAATAAAACAGCTTTTTACGGGACTCATGGGGCACTGCTTTCAATCCGCATATCACTCGACCACCTTCCGCGATTCTGTACTAGCCTCGATCAGCGACTCTTTCTCCTGGCGCACCAAGGCCTTGACAGCTAATTCCCTTTTTAAGGCAGTGCTATGGCACTTCTGTACCTCATGGTAAACCAACTCAACTGGCAAACGACTGCGAGTATACCGCGAGGCCGTGCCGGAATTGTGCTGCGCTAATCGGCGAGGCAAATCATTGGTAATTCCCGTGTAGAATGAATTGTCTGCACACCGCATGATGTAAACAAACCACGCTGCGTCCGATTTTTTGTTCTTCAGTTCCGTCAATAGCTTTGCCACAGCGACTTCTTTGGCTCGCGCTTTCACTTCAACAGTGATTGTTTTTCGTCGCCAACACTTTGGGAAGTCGGCCACATCAATGAAGTCGTGATGCCGCTCCGGCTTGGGACCGTCCCAACCCTCAGTCGGACTGGAAATGTGGAACATGGGTTCCCTGTTCCAGGTAGCCAGAGCTTGCGTAGTCGCTTCTTCGATGCTCAATTCATCTGAATAGCAGCGGTGGTGGTGTACGTCGTAAACCAGAGGAATGCCTGTTGCACGGCAGACCGGCAGCAGATCGCTGGGAGTGTAGGTCTTGTCGTCATTTTCCACGGTCAAACGGCTTCTGACTTCGGAAGACAGTTTGTCAAGATTACAGGCGAAATCAGCGAGAGCCTTCTGCTTGTCGCCGTAAGCTCCGCCGCCATGAATGTTGATGACATCGGCCTCCACCCATTCAGCGACCTCAGCTTGGTATTCGAGTTCAAGGACAGATTTCTCGACGACATCAGCACGAGGCGAGTTCAGGACAACAAATTGATCCGGGTGGAAACAGGTTCGCAGTTTGTGTTTCGTGACGAACTTCCCGCATTCTTTGAACCGTCGAATAATTTCATCGCTGTCTGGCAGATCTGTGACCTCATATCCGCATTCAGGATGCGTCTTGATCGGCAGGATCTGGCTGTTGATGCGAAAGCAGCCGATATTGTTTGCTGCACAGAACCGAAGTGAGGCCAGCAGGGCGTCAGCGTTTTCCATGCAGAGTCGGCTCAGCTTGATCAAGGCATCAGGCCGTTTCATCTTGCCGATAGCCCTGGCCGTCGTGGTGACGAATTTGATGGGCTGGTCCCGGAACGTGCAGCAGAGGCCAAAACGAATCACGGCCTCCCCCAATTCATCACCGTGATTGACAGTTGCAGCACTGTCGCCAGCGAGACCCACACGAAGTACGGAATCTGGGCCAGACTGACCCATCTGTAGTGCTTCCATACGACCACAGCCATCCAGATGATCGTGACCCAGACGATCAGGATGTCAGCAGCCGCCAATGGCAGGTTTCTCATCTCGAACTGGATCGGGGTGAAGATCAGGTTCGACACAAGATTGATGGCGAACGGCAACGCCACCTGCCACGGCAGCTTCTTCCGCATCATCTGCACGAACACGAAGCCAAACGTGATGAGGATGATCGGGTAGAGAATCTGCCAAATCATCCCGATGGTCGCTGGTGCTGGCGTCCAAGAGGGTTTTTGAAGGCTGTTGTACCAGTCAAACCAAGTCATTTATCTGTTTTCTGGTGTTTGAGGTTTTTCCGATTCATTCCAATGATCCTTCGCCTTTGAATCCATCTCCTTGAGGATCGCGGCAAAGTCTCGATATCTGTCATGCACATGGACCATTTTGTTTCCCTTGCGAATCCTTGCGAACGCCCCCAGCGAGAAATCTTCACCGACTTCCAGCGTTCCACCGTTACGCAAAAAGGCGGCAAGGTGTGGGTAGGTCGATTCCTCAAGTAATTGTTCTTTGCTTCTTTGCATTGCTTGACTCGTGCCGTGGTCGAAAGTGAACCGAAAATGATGTTCTGATTAGCCTTCTTCCAGCAACCACTCTCTGGCACGTTCCATCAACAAAAGATCACGAGTGCCTTGTCGGATGTCGTCGTTTCGCATCTCTTCGACTTCCTCAGCGTCGAATTCGATTTCCTCTTCGCCGAGCAATGGGTGTGATCTTGGTTCAAACAGACTGGGATCAAACGGTTCTGACTGTTTGGCAACTTTCAGATAGGCAGCCAGTTGCCAACGCTCAAAGATTGATTTGATTTCAGCGACGAATGCCGGGATCTCTGCACGGAAGGATGCGTGATCATTGACGTTTCATCATGCGTACATGATATCGACAATGCATTGCCAGTACATCGCTACAACTCAGCGACGAAAAATTCCGAATGCTGGTATGATTGACAGGAAAGCCTACCTGCGGCAATCTCATACAGATCGCCCAAAAGCACTAATCGAGGGTTGTATGGTTCGCACCAAGAAGACGAATGCAAAATTAAATCCAGCAACGAATACCACCAAGACGCCGTTCCCGAAGGGACTTGCCCAGCCCGCACTTCAAGCTTTGGCAAGTGCGGGGCATGAATATCTGGAACAACTTTCCAACGTGACGGAAGCTTCGTTATTGGATTTGCGCGGCTTCGATCCCAATGCCCTGAACAAACTCCGTGATCCAATGAATGGGATCGGCGTGTCGTTCGCTGCTCCGAACATGTCGGATGCGGTTCCGGGATTTTTTGCCAATCTTTGGTGTGAAGACCGAAAGCAGCAGGGCAAGGCATTTGAACAGGTTCTTGAATTAACGGCACAACCCGTCGATTGGGCTTACGACGTTTGGGATCGGTTACTCACGCAACTCAGCGACAAGAGCAATCGGAACCGTTCCATTGCCGCTCAGATTCTGTGCAATCTGGCCAAGAGCGATCCTGCAAAGCGACTCTTGAAAGACTTTCCAGTGCTGTTCGATGTCGTCACAGATAAGCAATTTGTCACAGCACGACATGCCCTTCAATCGATGTGGAAAGTCGGTTGCGTCGGCAAGAAGTATCAGCAACTGGTGTTGCTCGCACTCGAAAGCAGATTCTCGAACTGCGTGACCCACAAGAACTGCAGGCTCATTCGGTACGACATCATCGAATGTCTTCGCAAACTGTACGATGCCACACTCGACGATGACATCCAGTGTCGTGCCAAGGCACTCATTCAGCTTGAAAGCGATCCGAAATACAAAAAGAAATACTCGACGCGCTGGCCGAAGGAGTGACAACGTACTCTAACATCGTCGTAAAACAGACGACGGGTTCAGGCGGGACCGCCGCAAAGTCGAATTAATGAACAGACCCCTCGCAGTGAGCCGCCAGCCACGCTCCAGCGAGTCATTCCCACAGGCAGGGCGCTGCACTTTTCGCCCGCCAAGCGCCACGATTTCTCGCCGCCGTTTACAAACCCGACTGTTGCACCTGTCCGATGTCACTTCTCTCTCCGTGATCCAGAAGATTGTTTGCCTTCCAATGTCCTGATGATTGTCGCCGGGTATCGCCCGCTGGTAGGGTTTTGCGTGAAAATCTACGCAGACAACGAATTGCAATCATCGAGACTTACGTCTTCTAGCTCACAGATCGGAGAAACTCGGAGTCTCGTTGTGGTGCCACAGTCGATCCCGCGCTGCAGCGGAATTGAGGGTCCGGGATCGCTGCAAGGGTTCCTTGTCATATTCCGGATTGCTTGCCTGAGTGGCGTTATTTTGTATTCTGTGGGAGCTGCGGACCACCAGGGTCGCACATTTTCTGCATGGTAAAGTAGTTTGTAGCTTGTCTCATTGTGTTGCCATTCCTGCCCATAACTGGTTTCTGCACATCTCGGAGTTTTGATGAGCGTGTCCCCTCAAACAGTGACACCAGATCCGCCGCGTGATCCGTCCGTGCGTGTGGCGTGGCGACGGGGGTGCGTCACAACCATCGGAGCATTGCTCGTGATGTTGCATGGTCAGTCGCCTGCTGTCGCAATCCAGGTGACGAATCAATCGCAAGTCTCCTTTAAGTCCCAAGTGCTGCCGATTTTGAAACGCAACTGTTTGAAGTGTCATGGCGTTGCAAAGAGGGAAGGTCAACTGCAGTTACACTCTGCCGTCCGCATTTGGAAAGGTGGCGAGTCTGGTGCGGCAGTAGTCGCAGCGCATCCTTTGCAGAGTTTGCTCTGGACTCAAATCGCACAGCATAAAATGCCGCCTGAGAAGCCTTTGAATGAACATGAAAAGCAGATTCTCCATGACTGGATTGCTCAGGGAGCGGAGGGATTGCCAACGAGTGACGCCGAAGCCGAATCGATGAGGCAGGACGAACATTGGGCCTTCACGCGCCTCCTGCCGATGGAACCGCCAGCGGTAAATGCCTCAAAATTCTGCCGCACTCCGCTCGACCAGTTTGTGCAGTTCGAACTAGAAAAAGCAGGACTGCTTCTCAGCCCGGAGACAGATCGCCGCACATTGATTCGACGCATCTGCTTTACGCTGACTGGCCTTCCGCCAACATTGGAAGAGATCGAGAAATTTCTAGCGGACAAAAGTGCGGACGCGGTTGAGTTGTTGACCGATCATTACCTTGCATCGCCGGAATATGGAATTCGCTGGGGCCGCCACTGGCTCGATGCGGCCGGCTACGCTGATTCCAACGGATATTTTAATGCCGACTCTAATCGGCCCCTTGCATTTCGATATCGCGATTATGTGGTGCGGTCAATCAATCTGGATAAGCCGTTTGATCAGTTTGTCCGAGAACAAATTGCAGGGGATGAACTGGCTGGCTTCAATCCGGAGCAGCATCGACGCGCGGCGACGCCACAGATGATCGACATGCTGATCGCGACTCATTACCTCCGGAACGGTCAGGACGGATCAGGCGAAAGTGATGGAAATCCGGACGAAGTTCGGATTGATCGTTATACGGCTCTGGAGTCTTCACAGCAGATCATTGCTTCGTCACTTCTGGGGCTGACATTTCAATGCGCAAAGTGTCACGATCATAAGTTCGAGCCTCTGACACAGGCGGATTTCTATCAATTCCAGTCCGTCTTGTTGCCGGCCTACAATCCTGACAACTGGGTAAAGCCGAACGATCGATTCACATCTGCCAGCATTCCCGGTGAGTACGAAGCGTGGGATTCAACGATTCGTGCAGCAAAGACACGCTTGAGTACACTTCAGGCAGATTACCTGGCATGGGCTCAGCAAAACCGGTCACCTGATCTTGTGCGTTTCGCAGATGACTTCAACGACAGTCAACGCTTCAGCGAACGATGGACGAATACACTTCCCGGCGATGATGGCCCAGCTGGTGTCTCTGCGGTGACCCTGCTGACAAACAAAGAAACTTCGCCGCGACCTTTGCCAGCCGCGTTAGCCACGGAAGGTCGTCTGAAAATTATTGAAGGTGGCCTCGTAGGGGACAAATGGCTGTCAACACAACAAACATTTGACTGGACTCCAGATGCGGTAGGCCAGTGGGTTCAGGTGTCGTTCGCGCTGCTCAACACCACGGTTGAAGACGGCCAAACGCCAGCCGCGCGGATCGCCTATGGCATCGCGTTGCATGACTTTGACAACAATAGTGCCACGCCCGGCGGAAATGTGCTGATCGATGGCAACCCTGCGGGTGGTGCAGCTGTGCATGTAGATTATCCGGGAGCAGCAGCAACCCATGCAGGCAATATCGGAACTGAGGGCTATGTCGCGGGACACTCCTTTGGAGTCCGGATTACGCATCTGCCTGAGCACACGTATCGACTTGAACATCTTGTAGATGCGTTGCCTGAAGGAAGTCATGTCGATCTGCGTGAGCAGGATCTTCCCGATGGAGGTTTTGGTTTTGAATTTTGCTGTGACCGCAGTTTTCAAGTGGACGACGTTATTATCGAAGCGTCAAACGTGGTGTCGGGAGAGGCAGGACACGACACGGCAGGCCAAGCCTATCAAGCCGAACTACTGAGACGACAGGCTGAGATTAAGTCGATCGCAGGTGAGATTCCGACTTTGCAGGCTGCAGAACCAGGCCGAATCGCGTGGATTACGGACGCAACTGCAGCACCACCAGATGTTTTCCTTTTGGATCGCGGCGAATATTCGCAGCCAAAAGACAAAGTAGTGCCTGCGCCGGTGAGCGTCCTTAACGATGCTCACAATCCGCTGTTGATCTTTTCGCCAGCAGCCGAGTTTCCCTCGAGCGGCAGACGTATGGCATGGGCCACTTGGGTCACGCAGCCCGATTCGCGAGCTGCCTCGCTCATGGCCCGCGTGCAAGTGAACCGAATCTGGCAATATCACTTCGGCACGGGGCTTGTCAGCACATCCGAAAACCTTGGCATGAGTGGCGCAGATCCGTCGAATCAAGCATTGCTGGATTGGCTCGCGATGGAATTTATACGGTCGGGCTGGAGCTTGAAGTCATTGCATCGATTGATACTCCGATCGGCCGTATTCCGACAGTCCAGTCTGGCACACGATGAGGGCCTCAAGCTTGACCCTTACAATCAACTGTTGTGGAGATTTCCTCTGCGGCGATTGGATGCAGAATCCATCCGTGACGCGCAATTGGCGATTAGCGGTGAACTTGATCTGACTCACGACGGGCCTTATATCGCGACAACTCGGAATGGTGCGGCAGAAGTCATCGTTCCGGAAGGCCAACCGGGAGCGCTCCGACGCTCGATTTACCTTCAACAACGCCGCAGTCAGGGGCTCAGTATGCTGAATGTGTTCGATGCGCCGATGATGGTCGTGAATTGCACACATCGACCTGTGACGACGATGCCTCTGCAATCACTGAGTTTGCTCAATTCCGACTTTGCCGTGAAACGCGGTCACCGTTTCGCGCAACGCATCCAACGTGAATCAGGTGAGTCGTTTGAGGGACGGATTCGACGAGCGTTTGTCCTCGCAACCGGCCGTGAATGCAGCACCGAAGAATTAATGGAGACACTGCAATTCATTGAAGATCAGCGACAGGGATATGCGGGCGAAGGAGGCACCTCCGAATCGCATGCATGGGCAGATTTTTGCCAGTTGTTGCTGGCGAGTAATGCGTGTTTGTATGTGGAGTAGGTCTATGCATTCTTCAAGTCTAACGCTCGAAACCACACGGCGCATGTTCCTTGGGCAGCACGCAGGCAACGTGGGCCTGCTGGCCCTAGCCGCGTTGTTGCACGATCAGCATCGCGGTGCAGCAGCGGAGACGCATTCTGCCGTCGGTCACGATTCTCAGCCTCGTGCGAAGTCGGTTATTTGCCTGTTTCAAAATGGTGGCCCAAGTCAGATGGATCTCTTTGATCCCAAGCCGGAACTCACGAAGTGGCATGGTCAGCCATATCCAGCTGGTGATTTGGAGACGCATTTCGATAAGCAGAAAGGTAACGTCCTTGGGTCGCCATATCGCTTTCGTCACTGGGGTCAGTCCGGGATGGAACTGTGCGAACTTCTGCCACACACAGGATCGATCGCCGATGAAATCACGCTGGTCCGTTCTATGAAAACCGGTTCGGTTGATCATGAAGCGGCTCTTCGCATGATTCATTCGGGACGACTGTTCGCGGGGATGCCCACCTTGGGGTCGTGGATCACCTATGCCCTCGGGACAGAAAATCAAGACCTGCCTTCGTATGTGGTTCTGTCCGATCCCGGTGGGCTGCCGATTGATGGCGAGAAGAACTGGAGTTCCGGTTGGTTGCCCGCCGTTTATCAGGGGACCGTATTTCGTTCTGGGCCGTCCCCCGTCCTAAATCTTCAAAGTCCGGACGGCGTATCCCCTGCGGCCCGGCAGAACCAGTTGCGTTATCTCGAGAAACTTAATCGCCGCCAATCGTCACGATACCCTGAAAACACTGAATTGACCGCACGCATTGCCAATTTTGAAACGGCTGCTCGTATGCAGACTTCTGTGCCAAAGTTACTAGATCTGTCAGAGGAGACCGCAGAAACTCGCAGTCTGTACGGTTTAGATAATCCGGCGATCGAGGAATACGGAGCACGCTGCCTGACAGCTCGTAAGTTGATCGAACAGGGAGTACGTTTTGTCGGTGTCTACATGAATGGCCAGCCATGGGATACTCATAGCCGCAATGCCGAAAGCCTCAAGGCACTTTGCGCCCGAACGGACCAGCCATCTGCAGCGTTGGTCAAGGATCTGAAGCAGCGAGGTCTGCTGGATTCCACCATCGTCATCTGGACCGGAGAATTCGGACGCCTTCCTATCTCCCAAGGCGCCGACGGCCGCGATCACAACCGTCACGCATTTTCGCTTTGGCTTGCCGGCGGCGGGTTTAAACAGGGCTATGTGCATGGCGCAACCGATTCGTTTGGTTATGCCTCAGTTGAAAATGTCGTCAATGTCCAAGATCTGCACGCGACACTGCTGGCATCGCTGGGCCTCGACCATACGAGGCTGACGGTGCCCTATGACGGTCGTGACACGAGTCTTACCGACGCCGAAGTGACACATGCGGAAGTTGTTGATGACTTGCTAGCCTAGATCTTGCTTGCAGCAGTGTGATAGTCCAACATCAAATCTGAGAACTGCAACGCCGTTTACTGGCCCACGTTTGTTTGACGTCAGGACGACGAATTTGCAAGGCGACGAGATCGGCGGGACGATGTTCGAGGCCCGTCATCTGGCCTGTCGGCCGCATTCTCCGGCGACCGGGGAGCAAGGACAACATCGTTGGAATCGACTTGCGGGTCTTTGCATCCATGGTTTCGAGGAGTCGATTCTGCTCGTGGCTACCCAGATCGTGGAGTTTTCGACGCCGTTCGACGAGGGATCGCAGTTTGATGTGTTCACCCGACTGAGCGGCCTGTGGAGAGGCGAGGCCTTGAGCAAAGTCCGGCACCTGACGCGGGTTGACAGCTGCGCGTGCCATCGGGTGTTCATGCTGCCGTTTGACCAGCAACGATTCGTAGCCGCCAGTGGCCTCCATGCCCACTGTAGTCTGAATAGCTTCCTCGAGGGATGTGACCGATCGGAACAACTTTTTTGTTATTGCCGATCGTTTTCTCGGCCGCACCCTTGAGTTCAGCGATCTCGATTTTGTACTGTGAGACAGCGACACCAATGAACTTTGAAACGGAGTATTCTGGCAGAATCATTTTGTCCCTTCCTTATCTTGGAGCTCGCAGAATCTGCGGTTGACGCGACGGTTAGGGTTTAAAATGAGACGGCGTGCGATCACGCTGCCCCACGGTGTCAAGAAACTGCGGTCTCATCGACCTAAAAGCCGCTGCTGAACTGGTGCAGCTTTCTTCCGGAAACAAGGAGCCGTGGTCACTGATCAGTCAAGCATCGCCCTTGTTGAGATCGGGAAATAAACACACACGATGAGATCAACTGCATTTGTCAACGGGACCGTCGTACTGCCTGATCGTTTGCTGCACGACGGCGTGGTCTGCTGCGAAGACTCGAAGATTGTCTTTGTCGGTCAGCGAGCATCACTGCCACGCGAGGTCGAGATTATTGACGCGAAAGGCGGTGTGATTGCTCCTGGTTTTATCGACCTGCATGTCCACGGCGGGGCCGGAGCTGACTTTATGGATGGCACGCCGGAAGCCGTCATCAGCGCCTGTACAGCACACCTGCGGCACGGCACCACGACGATTTTTCCGACCACCACGACCGGTAGTGCTCAACAGATTAAAGCCATGATCCAGGCCTGTGCCGTGGCTGCTGAGCAGTTGTCAATCAAACCGGCGCGGGCAGCCCGGATCGCTGGTCTGCACTTGTATGGGCCGTACTTTGCTGAGGATAAAGTCGGTTGCCATGCGGCTGCTGGTCGCCGAAGTCCACTTGTGACTGAATTCCAGCAATACTTCGAGAGTGGACTGATTCGCATCGCAACTTGTGCGGCGGAACTTCCGGGAGCCGACGTATTCTACAAGATGGCTCGCGCGCACGACTGTCTCATCACTTGCGGGCATTCAAATTCTACATGGAACGAGATGCAGGTTGCATTTGATGCTGGGATGAGACACGTTGATCACTTCTGGTGTGCGATGAGTTCCGTGCCATCAATCAGGCAACGCTGCAATGTGCCGATGCAGGGCAGCATGGCGGAATTTGTGCTGATGCACGGCGACATGAGTACCGAAGTCATTGCTGACGGTTGGCATCTGGCGCCGGAATTGCTGGAGTTTGCCTTTCGCATGAAAGGGGCTGAGCGATTATGCCTTGTGACTGACTGCAATCGTGCGTTGGACATGCCGCCTGGCGACTATCGCTTCGGCAATGCAACAGACGGAACAATGTTCCGCAGTGACGGCAAAGTGGGATGGGCACCCACTGGAAGTTTGGCCAGTTCCATTGTCGGAATGGATTCCATGGTGCGTCACATGCGGCAAAACACTTCGGCCAGTCTCTCGCAGGTGATCCGCATGGCCAGTCTGACTCCGGCGGAGCGAACTGGAATCGCAGATCAGACCGGTAGTCTAGACGTCGGTAAACGAGCCGATATTCTGGTGATGGATGAAGGACTGAATGTTGGCGAGGTGTTTGTAGGTGGTTTTAAGGTTTCCGACTAAGATGTGGCGAGGGGATTTTTCCCTTCAGGCCACGGACAATGAACTATGAACCTGCCGACGCCAAACTCCACCGACACAATCCTCTTCGTCACTGGGCGACTGGCGGAGCCCGGACTGCGCGAAGTCATCGCAGGCATTGCAGAGAAGTTGGGCTTTTCCTTCGAAATTACAGTTCCAGGCATTCAGGTCGCCGCCTTGCTGCATGTCAACCTGTTGCTCAAACGGCTCATCGTTCCGCCTCAAATTAGTCGCGTGATCTTGCCTGGCTGGTGCCATGGAGAACTCTCCGAACTGGAACAACACTTCGGCAAACCGTTCGAACTTGGTCCCCGGGACTTGTACGATCTGCCCGAGTACTTTGGACTCAGTAAACGCCGGGCGGCGGATCTCAGTCGCTATTCCGTTGAGATCCTTGCGGAAATCAATCATGCGACACGCATGCCGCTGGCAGACATCGTCTCCCAGGCGAAGGCTTTGATCGGCTCCGGAGCAAACATGATCGACGTCGGCGGTGTTCCGGGCGAAAGCAGCCCGCGCATGGCCGAGATTGTGACGATCCTCCGGAGCGAAGGACTGCGAGTCTCGATCGATAGTTTTGATCGCCAAGAAGTTGAGCAAGCAGTCACGGCCGGCGCGGAACTCATCCTGAGTTGCAATCATTCTAACGTCGACTGGGTCACAACACTTGGCGTGGAGGTCGTTGCGATTCCTGACGTGCCGCACGACCTAGTGTCTCTTGATCGGTTGATTGCACGCCTGCGTGAAGAAGCGACCCCGTTTCGAGTCGATCCAATCATTGAACCGATCGGGATGGGGTTTACAGCATCGTTGCAGCGTTACCTGCGTGTGCGTGAAAAACACCCAGACGTACCGATGATGATGGGCATTGGAAATATCACCGAACTGACGGAAGTGGATTCCGCCGGTGTCAATATGATCTTGGCGGCAGTCTGCGAGGAACTGGGAATTCAGAGTGTCCTGACGACTCAGGTGGCCAACTGGTGCCGTTCGTCCGTCGCAGAATTCGATGCCGCCCGCCGTCTGATGCACCATGCCGTCGCGGCCAGAACGATCCCCAAGAACCTAGGTTCCGCTGTTGTCATGCTCCGCGACGCGCGCTTGAAGCCCAAGTCGGCGGAATCATTGCAACGGCTAGCTGCCGCATTGACCGACCCAAATTTCCGCATCTTCGCAGAAGGCGGTGAACTGCATTTAATGAATCGACACGGCCATTGGCATGGCCCCGACGTGTTTCGAATTTTTGAGCAGGCAACCTCCGGTGATTCGGATTCAGGTATTTATGGCAAAGGTCATGTCCCACAGCCTGACGGGGCGATTGACCGCAGTCATGCATTCTATTTGGGTTATGAACTCGCCCGTGCAGAAATCGCACTGCATCTTGGCAAACAATACACGCAGGACGAACCCATGCACTGGGGACTCCTCGGCCCAACCCGCGCCTCTTCTACGGCCGCATTGCACGGAAATAATCACGAAGAAATGCCTTAATCATTTCAATGAGAGCTGTGCGAGGATTGTGAGTGGTCGCAAGTGCGACGTTCTTCAATAAGCCAAGCCCCGCAACTGCTGGTGCGCTAGGCAACTTGCAACAGGCCACAGGCCACAGGCCACAGGCCACATTTGGCACGGGAAATTTGCAAGCTTACGCAGCCCAACGCGGTGTCACGACTCATAGATTTCCACGATCAACAGACCTCATCGAATCGGATTGTTTTCATCCCCACGTAGTGTCACGCGCCGCAGGGCGGCGGTCACCGGCGGAACGACTGTTGGAATTTCGCCGGTGAGCATTTCCAGCATCCATGCGCTCGCTTGAGGGATAACAATTGTTTTTTTGTTTCCCCCAGTCTTATCGTCAATTGTAATCGTGATTTCCGGCCCAAGGGAGGTAGGGGTCGATGCCATGACGGGCGGAATTGCACGTCGACCAGTTTTTGGAGCCATTGAAGGTGCGGCTCTCGGGCTATCAAGTAATGCATCCGGAGAGACTTCGGCCATTTCTTGGAATTCCCCAGAATCCTGTAGCCGCGTACTTGGCGGTTGTGCTGAGACTATTTTTGGGTCGCCTTTAGACGCTTTCGTTTCGGGTTTTTCCAGCTGCTCTTTGAACATCTCGGACGGATCCTCGCCACCGCCCCCAGCGGTCGGCTTCAGGATGGCGTTAAGTTCGCAGTAGCTAATCAGTTCCAGAATCGCGCCATGTGCAGCATACAGTCCCTCTTTGGTCTCACGATCTGCACAACTGCAGACACCCAAAAGTTGTCCGTTGGTGCTGAACAAACCGCCTCCCGAACGTCCGCTGACAGGATCAGTCGTGCAGATAAACATCGGAGGCCCATCGTAGCGGTTAATCTCAACCAACCGCGTCTCTAACATCGTCGGATCTGCCCCGCCATTACAACCAAAGCTGACCATTGCGACACCAGGTTTGGCTTCCGCAATTTTTGGGCTCAGTACCGCAACAGGAAATGTCTTCGATGTTCGAATTCGTAACAAAGCCAGATCCGCATCGTTATCACCACCGACCAGTTTGGCGGCATAAGTCTCTACTTTTCCGCCCTCAAACACATCCACTTCTACGACAGCATCTTTGACTGCGATGTTGAGGAAGAGGTGCGCACACGTAAGAATGATGGCCTCACCGGTAGCACTGTGAACGATCGTGCCTGTGCCGACGTCCTGTAAATATTCACCCTTTTTTTTGTCTTCCGTGGACATCCCCGCCACACGAATTCGAACCGTTGCGGCCAAGGCTGTTTTCATACCAGCGGATGCCAGATCTCCACTAGAAGCCGGATCTTGGCCCCGAAGCGTCGGGCTGTCTGGTACTTTTGGTTCCTTGCCAACCATGATCCCGCGGAAAAGATCGCCAAGCGAACGCGTGCTTTTCGGCTGCACATCGCTGTCTGTTAGATCTGGGGTGATGAGATTTTTAGGATTTGGCCCTTGAGCGGCGACTGTCGGAGGTGCTGACGCGGTGCGGCTCTCAGACAATTCTGCTGCCGCTTTGTTCATAGCTCGACGAAGTTCATCTTCACCCGTGAGTCCCACAAATCGACGGACTTCTTTGCCTTCGACGAGAAGGACAAGGGTTGGGATGCGATCCACGTTGAAACGTTTAGTCAGCTCGGGATCTTCGGTGATATCAATCTGCCGAATCGGAAACCCGCCTTGTTCCATCCGTTGCAGAATTGGAACCATCTGTTGACATGGACCGCAATAGCCTGCTGAAAAATCTAACAATTGCACATCGGGCGCTGGATCTGATGCACCATCAAAGGCCATCATCAGCAACATGATCAGCTTCATAAATGGCTTCCATGCCTAGAGTGAATATGACCTGACTCGAAACTATCGGGCAATCCTGCCTCAAATTCCGATCGCATTCCCCAGTCGCTGAATTCCGTTTCAGGCGGTCTGCGCTTGTTGTCAGAGTTACAAAATGTATGGCAACTAATTCAGAGGCCATGCCGAAACATCGGGTGATGCCAACGGCCTTGTCTCCAAATTCATTTTCAGCACATGCCATGCCGTTTTGGCGAAGACTGCCGCAAACCATTCTGGAGTGGCAGTTCTTGCCGAAGAGGGCGGACGGTAGTCGGTTGCCGAAATTGAGGAAAGGGCAAAATGACGAAATCCATAACCGCACGCAGATGGCCTGAGTCTTCCCTGTCTGCACCTTCTTCGGCCCGATCGTGGACTCCCTGCTGCGATGCGAGAGACTCTTCACTGCACGGGTTGAACTAAGATGTTTTGTAGGAACCGATCTCGTCAAAATGATGCAGCCTCCGAATTCTTGCGAATCCGGCGACACGCAACTTGTGTCCACGCGTGTGGATTAGTCGTACGGCGATAGCGAAATCTGGGTGATCTCACAATTAATCTAGTGACGAGCCAATTGATGGCCGCGGGAAACAGAACACGATCTTGACCTAAAATCCGGTACTCGGTTGTAATGCGTCGGCAAACAACACAGGGAAACTGAATTTAGGGACGGACGTTGGCGACGGATCGCAGCGTCCGATGGCTCAGCAAGGATGTTTACCACCTTCGACAGGTATTTACTGGGACGACTGCTGCATACATTTGCAGTGTTCTTTCTTTCAGCGTACGGCCTGTATATCGTGATAGATCTGTTCACCAATGTGGAAGCTTTTCAGAACCAATCCACCTCGAACATCGGACTTATCTGGCACATCCTTGAATACTATGCATACCGTGCCTCCGAGTTTTTCGAGTTGGCTGGTCCAGTCTTGATCGTCATTTCAGTAATCGTAGTTCTGGGCCTGCTGCAAAAGCACTCAGAAACGTATCCGATCTTGGCGGCAGGTATTCCGGCTTTTCGCCTGATCAGACCACTGCTCATCGCCACCGCGATTCTCAACGGGTGCTTGATTGTCAATCAGGAATTTATTATCCCTCGGATCGCCGTCGAGTTGCAGGCACCTCGCGGCTCAAATAAGGCTCAAGTCCAGAGAGTCGAACCTGTTTACGACTACTGGAACTACCTAATGCACATTGATGGAGACCAAGTACTGCTGCAAAATCAGACGCTCGTCGGTGCAAGTTTCACGCTGCCAAAACCTGAGATTGCGAGTCAGATCTGTGTTTTGAAAGCAGAGAAAGCCACGTTCATCACCGAGACAGATCAACATCGTTCCGGCTGGCTGCTGCAGAATATGGTTGGCGTCCTTGACACAGACTTGTTGACCGCAGAGGGCCGTAAACGCATTATTCCCTGCAGCAACGGCAAGGACGTGTTTATCGTTTCTGAGGTGAACTTTGATCAGCTTTACAATCGTGGGCGAAATCTGAAACTGCTGTCGTCGATGCAGTTGTTTCAACGCATTCAAAATCCGTCCACTGGCCCACTACCCGTGCGTGGTCAAAGCTTGGCCCTGCACGCGCGGATCACGCGACCGTTGTTATGTCTGCTTAACATCGCCATCGCATTGCCGTTGGTGATGCGGAAGGAAACACATAGCCTAATCGCGAATATGGTTGTCTGTGCGGGTGTGCTGAGTCTGCTGTATGTCATTGCTCAGGGATGTTTTGCGCTAGGTTCGATCGGACAAATGAGCCCTGATCTTGCCGCTTGGCTGCCCGTTATCCTCAGCGGCATTGTCAGCACTTGGACTTCCGACTTCGTCCAGACTTAGCGACCAATCGACGTAGTCAGACGCGCCCGATGCCCCTATGCCCCTGAGCGTTCAAAGTCTCACGCCGCTGCAGGCATGAGCTCGGCAGACACGGCATCAATCTGGCCGACCGTGATCTGACCGAGTTGCTCTGCAAAACCAACAAGCAACGCCATATCGCTTAACCGATTGATACGACGAGGGTTACCCGCAGTGATTTCAAACAATCGCTGCAGAGCGTCCCCAGAGAAGATCTCCGCACGACCACCGGACTGGAGCAGACTGTTGCGAACGTAATCCGCCGTTTCGGTCGCGGTGAAACCAGTGAGCGCAGTTGTTACGGCAATCCGTTCACTGATCTGATGGAGTTTACGAATTTTTGCAGACAGTACAGGCTGTCCGACAAGTAACATGGCCAGCATCGCATGCTCTTCGGACTCCGCCAGATTCAGCAATGGCTGCACGACATGCAGGAGTGCTTCTTCCGAGAGGAGATGCGCATCATCGAAGCACAGCAGTGTGCGATGCCCTTTATTGGAAAGGCGTCGCAGGGAGGTCAAGATCTCACAAAGGACACCGTCATTGCCGGTGGAAATCACAGGACTCACCGCGGCAAACGTCGCAATTTCCCGTGCGACTAGCCGCAGTAAATCATCCGGCGAGAGCGCCGGAAATACGATATGAATCAGTGGTTGAAGATCTTTGTGATCGGCCATTAGCAGTTTCACGAGGCCCGTCTTACCGGTACCTGATGCGCCAAGTATCAACCCCGGCCCTGCCAGATTATCCAAAGCGTACTTCAATCGCAACAAAGCCGTTTGGTGACTCTTGCTGCGATAGAACCTTGCAGGGTCTTGCCGCTGAGTAAACGGCTTCTGCTTGAGTTTCCAGTAGGCCTCGTACATGCGACATGCTTTCTTAACGCGGGCGTTGCCCGCAACTCACTGTGCCAGACACTCTGTGCTCTGATGCCCACATTTTGCGGGCATCTCACAGAGTTCGACACGAGAGTGTCGTGTTCTATGTTCAAGGTATCAGTTCGCTGGTTGAATGCGTCCGGCAAACTTTACCTTGCGCGGCTTTTGTTGTCCGGAATTGTCATCCGCCGTTGGATGCGTTGCAGATCCGCTGAACGCGGAGTCAGGGTATTGCGCGATCGTCGCCGGCGTTGATCTGCCAGAGTCTGCGGATTTATGTGCTGTTGTGAATGGATCTGATTGAACAGAGTTCGCAGACGATGGAAAATGCAATTCGCTATCAAAAGAATTTAGGGACGGCGTTTCAAATGGATCGGCAGATTCTCGCATTGCCTGAGAATCGTCGCCAGAGTCAAAATCGACCAGGACGGAATCGTAACTGTCGAGCGTGACCTGTGAGTTTGCCGCCGAGCCTGTTTCGGAACTGCCCGTCTCGAACCAGACTATCGCGGTTACGGCTAAAACAATCACCGCAGCAGCTTTCCGACGCTGTGACCGGAGTCGTTGCCAAAGTGTTCCGATGCGAGATTGCAGTCGGGAGAAGCGAGATAACTGCGGACAGGATGTCGCTGCAACAACTGCTGTGTTCGGCAGAGCATCTGCGGCGGATTCAATTGCAGTCTGAGCCGATTCCACCGCAACCGGAGGTTCCGGATTCATGGTCCGCGTCACAACATTTTCGGTGGATTGCATCGTGAGATCACCATTTTGCATGGCAATGTCCTTCCTGAAAGGCGAAACAAAGCGGCGACATGCTCCGCAGAACGTCTTTGTTCTGCTCAGCGTTTTCAGCATCCCCGGGGCATCTGATGACGAAAAACACAGACGCTGGTCGGTCAAAGCGGCAGCTGTTCCGTCGAGCCCCCCCGGCTTTCGACCACGCATATTCTACCCAGTCGAGAGCATCGGCACGCGGATACTCCGAACTTTACGTTTCTTCCAATTCTGCCGGCTGTTTTATCGCTGCCATGAGCTAGAAGTTTCGGCTAAGCTATACTGTGTTGTGAGGGGATCCTTTTTGAATCCCAGTCATTCTAAATGCAGGAGTGTTTAAGCGTGGCCAAGAATGTTTTTGGAGAAGATTTGCTGGTGTGTTCAGCAGATCCGCTAACAGGTTTTTTTCGCACAGGTAAATGTGAGACGTGCGGTGATGACCATGGAATGCATACCGTCTGTGCTGTGATGACGGCTGAGTTCCTTCGGTTTTCAAAGAAGGCTGGCAACGATCTTTCTACGCCGCATCCGGAATATAGTTTTCTTGGTTTGCAACCTGGTGATCGCTGGTGTCTGTGCCTGCCACGGTGGATCGAAGCGTTGGAAGCTGGTTTCGCACCTCAATTGGCTTTAAAGGCCACGCATATTTCTGCCATCGAACACCTCTCGATGGATGTCCTGCTCAAATACGCCGTCGATGCCGATGGCTACGTTTACGAACCGCCGTCAGATGATGACTAAGGTTTGCCACGGGCAGGCTTTGGTGTTCGATGGCGGAACGATTGTGTGGAGGATGAACATTCATGTCCGTCACGTGGCCGCTCAACACCGCCTGAACTGGCGGGATCGTGCTTTCACAGTGGTCCGACGCTGCCGGACCGATCTTTCGGGCATGAATGTCTAGGCTACAGGAATGGCAGCATCGCAAACCCCGTCATCGAACACTCGGCGGCGGATCATTCAAACATCAGGAGCACCGCGACCATGCGTCGTCCTCGCAGTGGAGGTGGCTGGAAAGCCATTGGATATAGTATGAAACTGGCTCGTCGAGTTGGTTTCTTGAACATGTGGAGAGCCATGCGTTCCAAGAACACCTGCAAGACCTGCGCAGTCGGCATGGGTGGGCAATTGGGCGGCATGGTTAACGAAGGCGGACATTTCCCGGAAGTCTGCAAAAAGTCGTTCCAAGCGATGGCCTCCGACATGCAAGGCGCGCTGCGGACGGATGTGATCGAGAAGCTCAGCCTCAATCAGCTGCGTGCCATGACATCACGGCAATTGGAGATGTCGGGGCGCATCAGCGAACCGCTCTACATGGCCAAAGGTGCATCGTCGTACAAGGTCACGACATGGGATCATGCGATTTCAACGCTTGTTGAGCGCATGCAAGCGGCAGGCCCGGAACGCAGTTTTTTTTACGCGAGCGGACGCGCATCGAATGAAGCGGGATTCTTGTTTCAGATGCTCGCGCGATTGTTCGGCACGAACTACGTCAATAATTGTTCTTACTATTGTCATCAGGCCAGCGGTGTCGGACTGGGCATGGCCATTGGCACGGGAGCCGGAACTGTTCGCCTAGAAGATTTGCAACATACCGATTTGTACATTCTGGTGGGAGCAAATCCGTCGTCAAATCATCCTCGTCTCATGCGATCGCTGATGGAGATGCGTCGCAACGGCGGGCGAATCATCGTTGTCAATCCGATGCGCGAGCTCGGATTGGAGAATTTTCGAGTACCCAGTGACGTGCGGAGTCTGCTCTTTGGAACTCAGATCGCCAGTCAGTACGTGCAACCGCACATCGGGGGCGATCTTGCCCTCCTGACAGGGATTGCGAAAGACGTAATCGAACGCAGCGGGCACGACAAGAAATTTATTGCGGAGCACACGGAGGGTTTCGAAGACTTTTTGCAAACTGTGCAAGCGACGTCGTGGAATGAAATCGTAATACAGAGCGGTGTGGATCGTGACACCATTCGCGGTATTGCCGACCAATACGTAAATGCAAAAAATGTCGTTATTGCTTGGTGCATGGGAATTACTCATCATCTTCACGGGACGCGCAACGTTCACGCTATTGCGAATCTGGCTTTGTTGCGTGGTATGGTTGGTCGTGCCCATGCAGGCGTGATGCCGATTCGCGGCCACAGCAACGTGCAGGGTCTTGGTACCGTCGGTGTGACACCCGTGCTGAAACAAAACATGCTTGAGCGTTTTGAAAAGCAATTGGGGATCAAACCGCCGACCTCCCCTGGCTTTGACACGATGGCTTGTATGGATGCGGCGCACGCAGGTTCGATGGATTTTGCGCTGTGTCTTGGCGGCAATCTCTACGGCAGCAATCCGAATTCAAAACGCGCTTTCGATGCCATCCGAAAACTAAAGACATTAGTCTATTTTTCAACGACCTTGAACACAGGACACGCATGGGGCACGGGTGAAGAGACCTTTATTCTACCCGTCCTGCCGCGCGATGAAGAACAACAAGCGACTACTCAAGAATCTATGTTCAGCTACGTGCGGCTCAGCGATGGCGGTCCAACGCGACACGGCAATGTGCGGAGTGAAGTCTCGATCCTTGCCGAAATCGGACGCCAGATATTCCCGAACGACAAGCGTCTGGATTGGTCAAAAATGCAAAGCCATGCGGCGATTCGCGAACTGATTGCTGATCTGATCCCCGGTTATGAAGAATTAAAATCAATCGACGCCACAAAGCAAGAATTCCACGTTCCCGGGCGGTCAGTGGACCACTATCAGTTTCCCACTGCCTCCGGAAAAGCAAAGTTTCATGCCACCCAATTGCCTGAACAAAATCTCTCACCCGGGCAATTACGACTGATGACCATGCGTTCTGAGGGGCAGTTCAACAGCGTGGTGTACGACGAAGAAGATCTCTACCGAGGCCAAGAACGCCGCGACGTGATTCTGATGAACGCCGCCGATATCAAGCAACTTGGACTGCATCCTGAGCAACGCATTAAGATCAAAAGCGATACCGGAGAAATGCGTTACATTCTCGTTCGCGAATTCGACATTCGCGCCGGTAATGTGGCGATGTACTACCCGGAATCTAACGTCCTTATTCCTAGCACTGTAGACCCACTGTCAAAGACGCCGGCGTTCAAATCCATCGCCGTCACGATCACGGCAGAATCTGATGTTTAGCCCCTGATGTTAACGGCTCAGTTGTTTTCCCGCAGCCCCTCAAGATGCCCGAGGTTTTTCACGGGCTCGAAAATCGCGAGGACATCGTTTAGTAAACTTTCATCCAGCGACTCAGCCAGCCACTTGGCCCAATTGCGAATATTATCGGGGTTCGCACTGCCGGCGACGGTGGTGGCGATGTCCGGGTGAGCACACGCGTACTGCAGGGCAAGTTTAGCGATATCACAGCCGTGCTTGGCACAGTGCTCAGCGGCCCGGCGGGCGGCAGCTTTCACTGGTTCGGGTTCCTTCAGCCATGCCGGCAGCGGAGCGTTGGTGAGTAACCTCGCAGAGAACGGCCCGGCATTCATCACGCCGACACCCTTGGCTTTGAGGTATGGTACGCTCTCTGTCGCAAATCGTGTGTTCTGCAAGGTGTATTGATTATAGGACAGTACACAATCGACATCAGCCTGCTCGCAGATAAAGCGAAAGACCTTTTGCGGATATCCACTGATGCCGATAAAGCGAACTTTCCCGGACTGCTGAATTTTTTTCAACGCCGGAATCGTCTCGTCGACAATCTGCTGCATCGGTACGAATTCGATGTCATGACACAGGATAATGTCGAGATGATCTGTGCCGAGTCGATGCAGACTGACGTCCACACTTTCAGCTACGCGTTTCGCGCTGAAGTCGAAATGCTGAAGATCATACCGGCCCAACTTTGTACAGAGCGTATAGCTCTCACGCGGCACGCCTCGGAGTGCAATCCCAAGCATCACCTCGCTCATACCTCGCCCGTAGAATGGTGAAGTGTCGATGAAATTTAATCCGCAGTCGAGGGCCACACGAACACTTTGCAATGCCTCATCCAGTTGCACACTCCGAAACTCCTGGCCCAGTGACGACGCACCAAAGCTCAGGATCGGGAGATGAAGGCCCGTTTTGCCGAGAGGACGAGTTTCCATAATTGAGTCGCCTGGATTGTGTTTGCGTACGATGGACATGCATGTCCGTCGCGTTGTCGGAAATTACGATTCTTGTACAACGTGGATTTTTCACGTCGTGTCTCGGACATGAATGTCCAAGTTACGTAACTAGTTAATGAACAACGGCCGCATGTGACGGTCGTAGATATTCTCTGTCACCTGCTTTGCCACGATTTCCTCGTTGGCCTTCAGTAAATCGGTGTAGCGTCTTCCGGCCTTGGCCGCAATTTTGAAGGAGACATGCAGGAGTTGACGCATGTCGGCGTTGAACTCAGGATGGCCGGGAATATGACGCAACGAATTGGCCAATTTCAGCCCTGTCCATGTATTGACGGCCGCGCTGCTCGGCAAATGGCTACGGTCAATGTCAATCACACTGGCATACGGCGCACACAATTCATCAACATGTTCCAGTGCGTACGCATAGATCTCCTTCGTGAGTGCAAGTCCGTCGCCGCCGGCTTCAGCCAGTCCGATCAGTTCTTCCAGCCAAGATGTACCAGCGGTCTTGATGTGCACGCCCGCTCCGGTTTTGGCAAGGGCTTTGCGAATAATGGGATACAGGCTGAACTTGTCGCTACCGCTGTGGACGCTGAGTTTCAGATTGGCAGGTAGGCCGTATTGCCTGACCGCATGCGCGATCACGGCAAGGTCATCATTGAATTCTTTTTCAAACTGGACCAGATCACCGACATAGTCCACACCCTTATTAAAACGGCCCGTAAATTTTGGAGCGATTGTTTGCAGACGGACATGTTCATCGGCCAACAATGCCAAAATAATGAGTAATTCCGGTGGCGTTTGCGGCAGGTCTGTTTCGTCCATGGAAACCTCAGCGATGAGCTTGTCTTCCCCTTTTGCGGCGGCGATATGACGATAAATGTTTCCGGCATCCTGCGCCGCCAGCAGATACTTAGCGGCGACGCGTTCTACGTCGGCGAGGGACGTCGAAAATGGCGTCGCTACCCCGGGGATATTGAGAACACCGACGAGCTCCGGATGTCGATGAAGAAATGCCTGAACGTCTGCAGGGGCGGCAGGTTTGCCGATCGAATCCGCGACGTCGATGGTGAAAAAATCTGAACATGACATAAAACGGTCAACTGTTTTCAAGTTGATATGATCGGCATCGATGTGCCAGTGTTGAGTCCAGCCCAGTTCTCTGACTGCCGCCTGTGCCGCGTCAAATACGCTTTGCGGTTCTGACCCGATGAACGTGTGTTCGCGATTCGACTTGTTCCAGACGGGCGCGACGTGAATTCCGTCTTTTTCCAATTTTTGGAACGCCGCTAACTGCGCCTTCGCCTGATGGGCAAAACGGTCACCAACACCAAAGGAAAATCGTTCAAGTAAGAGCATGAATTCCATGTTTCTCTGTATTTATACGGGACAAGATGCTGGCGAGTTTAGGATTTTGTTCATCGTTGGGAAATGCGGCGATCAACCGCGCCAACCGACCATTTTGCACACCCCGATGCAGCATAGCGGTTTTTGAGATGCATGGAATCCTGCGCTCTGCAGAGTCCATTCACGAAGCCTTCAGATTTCGGTAGAATGAGTGCGTCATGGTAACGGGGACGTCAACCAAAGATTTATTTGGAGAGGAATGGCTGTGGATAGAGTCTCCCCCAGCCACGCCAATGGGAAGACTCTCAAGCGATTCGCATCGAGGCCAAACTTTTTATGATGTCGCACAATCCAACAGACTTGACCGAAATTTCAAGTCACGTGATCGACTATCCCGCACGCGACATGACGGTGACCGTCGGCGCCGCATTGACGGTTGGGCAGTTGCGCGCTGTGCTGAAGCAGGAGAACCAGCAACTTCCGATTGACACGGGGGACGAAGCAATGACGATTGGCGATCTGGTCGCGTATGATGTGAGCGGCCCTCGTCAATATGGATCTGGGACGCTGCGAGATTATGTCATTGGAATTGAAGCCAGCGATGCAAATGGCAGAGTGTTTCATGCGGGTGGCCGAGTCGTCAAGAATGTTGCCGGGTATGATCTATGCCGTCTGCTGATCGGAGCGCAAGGCAGGCTTGGCACACTGCGGCAGTTGACGTTTAAACTCAAACCACTTCCCGTGGAACAGCACCTTTCGGTAGCTGCATTTCGATCGTTAAAGGATCTGAATTCCGCACTTGAACGCCTCAATCTGTCAGCGACAACGCCTCAGATTCTAGACGTCCTGAATCGCCCTGCTGCGGAGAAATTACTTCCTCTGATCGATGCTTCACTGGCATCGACGAAGTTGGCGACGTTTGCGGCTTTTCTGGTAGTCGGGTTTGATGGATCAAGAAAGGCGTGCGATTGGCAGACGAAAACCCTTGCGGAAGAACTGCAGGGGACTGCCGCTTCTATAATATCTGTTGCTCCACCGGAGGCCACGACCCTCTATTGCCGGGCAGCGACGCAGTTTTCAATCGGCTCTCCTGCAACACAAACAGGATGGTTGGCAAAAGTTGTGACGCTGCCGTCTTACGTCGTTTCGGTGCTTGAAATAGCAAGCGACTTAAACTTGCTGGCTTGCGGACGTGCGGGTAATGGAATTCTTTTCCTCAACGGGGATGCAGCAGTAGACGTGGGGAACGTTTTCCAGAAATTCAGGCAACTGGTGGAGGGCTGTTCTGGGAATGTTGAAATCCAAGAGCTGAATAAAACATGGCGACATCCAGTAATGTCGTCGCCCGTAGAGCGATATTCAAAGATGTTGCATGAGTTACTGGGGTAGAATCCGCGATGCAGGGCGGCTGGATGCGAACACCTGATTGACACCAAGTCAGCTGCATTCCTCGGTACTGCAATGACCAACCTGTGAAACAAGAAGCTGAAAAGAATGAGTAGCAATGTCTGAAATAACGACTCCTGGTTCTGGCACAACGCAACTTTCTAGCAAGCCTTTGCTGCCACAGGCAGTGACAATTGGGAAATCGATTCCGTACGAGCGATTCCTTGACTGTGTGCATTGCGGGCTCTGTACGTCTGCCTGTCCGACCTACGTCGAGACCGGCGACGAAAACGATAGCCCACGCGGAAGAATCTACCTGATGCGCTCGGTGGTTGATGGTCGACTGCCGCTCACGGACAACGTGCGCCGGCATCTGGACTTGTGCTTGGATTGCCGAAGCTGCGAGACAGCCTGCCCCAGCGGCGTTCAATACGGACGGCTGATCGAACCGTTTCGGGTCGAAATGCACGAACTGGCACTGCAAAATCCAGCTGCGGATTCACAGCCTGGAGTCTTACCGCAGCCACGCAAACAGCGGCCCGATTGGTTTCATCGCTGGATCATGTACGGCCTGTTTCCTCATCGCACTCGCATGCGTTGGGCGTTGAAGCCTGCGCGCCTGATCCAGATGCTCAAAATTGATCGGCTCGCAGACACGCTTGGATTGACACGGCTCTTGCCGGCAAAACTACGGAGGATGCAAGCTCAATTGCCGAAGCTCAAGGCAGCACTTCCGGAGCTTCCTAAATTTCTGCCAGCGAAAGGTATCCGGCGGGCTCGTGTGGGATTGTTTATCGGTTGCGTGGCCGACGCCATGTTTCGGCACGTGCACTGGGCAACGGCTCGTGTCCTGCAGGAAAATGGGTGCGATGTTGTGATCCCAAGCAGCCAAGGGTGTTGCGGTGCCATCCATTATCACAGTGGGGCCTCGCAACCAGCGCTGCAACTCATGCAGCAGAACATCCGGGCCTTTCAAGACGAAAAGCTGGATGCGGTGATCGTGAACGTCGCGGGGTGTGGTGCGATGATGAAAGACTACAGCCATATCTTCAGCGAGTTGACAGGCCAGCAGGGCGATCATCTGGCTGCGGCCGAATCTGACGAGTCCAGATTCTGCGGGCAAGTGCAGGACATCAACGAATTTCTCATGAGACTAGGACCACTCAAACCACAAGGGCGGATCCAAGCCGTTGTCGCGTATCAGGATGCATGTCACCTTCAACATGCGCAGAAAATTCGCCAGCAGCCGCGCGACCTGCTGCAACTCATTCCCGGAATTTCCCTCCGCCCGATTGCCGAAGCAGAACTCTGTTGCGGCGCTGCCGGAAGCTACAATCTAACACAGCCTGAAATGGCCGATCGTCTTGGGCAACGCAAAGTCGGATGCTTGATGGACGTTAAGCCGGACGTGGTGGTTTCCGGGAACGCTGGCTGTTCGCTGCAGTTGCAGGCCAAGTTGAAGGAAGCAGGTCACAATGTCGCGGTGCTGCATCCGATGGAACTGCTCGACCTCAGTTACCGAGGCGGACACTTGAGCGAACTCACATGACAAAACTGGAATCAACGACTCACCGTCCCCAAATCCGCGCAGTCGTATTTGACATGGACGGCCTCATGTTGAACACCGAAGACGTGTTCGACCTCGCCGGTCGGCAATTACTGGCACGTCGTGGTCTAGAAATGACGAACTTGATTCGCCACAGCATGCTAGGACGGCGTCCAATCGAAGCTTTCAACGCTTTGAAATTGCATACCGGCATGCCGGATCAAATTGAAGATCTGATGCACGAAACTAAGGAACTCTTCGAAGCCATTGCCGAAAATTCTCTGGCAACGATGCCTGGGCTGCACGATGTACTTGACCTAGTCGAATCACTCGATCTGCCAAGGGCCGTTGCCACGTCGTCACCGCGTGCTTACATGATGCCGCTGCTGGAACGCTTTAATTTGCTCCATCGATTCCACTTTACCCTGACTGCCGAAGACGTCACACACGGAAAACCAGACCCGGAAATTTATCAGATGGCTGCCAGCCGGTTGAACGTGTCGCCCACCGAGATGCTCGTTCTTGAGGACAGCGAAACCGGGACCCGCGCCGCGCATGCGGCGGGCGCCTACATTGTCTCCGTCCCCAATCGCCACACGGTCGTCGGCGACTTCAGCATGAGCCGTCTGGTGATCGACAGCCTCCTCGACAAACGTCTGCACGACCTGCTGCGAACTACGGAAGGACCGCTCGAAAAATGACTGTCTCTTTTAAACCCCTCACCCAACGCCGTTAGGGATCTATCGTCGAGTTTTCACCGGTTTTCTCGAAGTCCCTTCTCCCCCTGGCCAGCGGGAGAAGGTGGCCGGAGGCCGGATGGGGGGGTATTCGCTGATTCTGACGCTCTCAAATCGTTAACGGCGTTGCCCCTCACCAGGC
>QWQG01000244.1 GCA_003670925.1 Planctomycetota bacterium
CATTTCAGCAAAGGATTTGATCCCCATACAGACGCCTTTGATGGAATAGACTTAGTGTCCTCGAACAATGGGCTGGTGGCGTTGTCCGCTGCATTGTCGACGCTGGAAGGCACCGTGTGTGGGCAGATGGAAGCGGGTGACCATCGGATCTTGCTAGTCACGATCACGAATGCGATTGTGCACAAAGATCCAACACAGTTTGAACCATTTGTGCATGTGCGGAAAAACGGGTTTAGTTATTAGTGCGACAATGCAGATGCGCAGCAGGAGGCGCGCCGTTGATTGCTGTTCCAGAGGCTGAAAATACTGACAGGAATTTTGAGTGGGCGAGCGTGTTGTGTTGGCGATGAGCGGTGGAGTTGACAGTTCCGCCGCGGCAGTTCTGTTGCACGAGCAGGGCTATGACGTTATCGGACTGTTTATGCGATCCGGTGAGACGGAGTCTGGCTGCGCTGTGCCGGTGACGGGGTTGTTGCCGGTTGTCAATGCGAGCTCGAATCGTCAGGGGTGCTGCAGTTCGGAAGATGCGGCAGATGCGCGACGAGTCGCTGATCGTCTGGGGATTCCTTTCCATTCGCTCAATTTTCAAGATGCGTTTCTGAAGATCAAGGATTACTTCGCAGACGAATATCTTGCCGGGCGCACCCCGAATCCCTGCGTGCAGTGCAATAATTGGCTTAAGTTTGGCCGGCTGTGGGAGTTCGCTCGGCAGGTCGACGCACAATACATTGCCACCGGCCATTATGCGCGTGTTATGCCGGATGAGACAACCGGCGAATGGGGACTGTATCGAGGTCTGGATGACAACAAAGATCAGTCATACGTGCTGTTCGGAATTCGCCGCGAACTGCTGCCAAACGTACTGCTGCCGATCGGCACGTTTCAGAAACCTGACATTCGGAAGTTGGCTGGTGAGTCCGGGCTACGGGTGGCCAACAAGAAGGATTCGTATGAAATCTGTTTTGTGCCGGATCAAGACTATGCTGGATTCCTGAAGCGTTATCGCGGGCACGATGGCACTGCCGGAAACTTTGTCGATATGCAGGGGCAGGTGTTGGGAACGCATGAAGGTTATGAACATTTTACCGTCGGACAGCGAAAGGGCTTAGGGCTTGCTTTTGGCGAACCTCGCTTCGTAATCGAAATCCGTCCGTTGACTCGGCAGGTCGTGCTCGGGCATCGTGAAGATCTGGCAACGACTTGTATCGAGACTGTCGATTGCAACTGGTTATCCGATCGACCGGTAGCGCGCACGACCTGCGCTGTCAAGGTTCGCTATCGTCAGACATCCGAACCGTGCATGATCGAACCCGGCGAACACAACACGGTAACGGTTTATCCCAATGAACCAATCTTTGGCGTGGCGCCTGGGCAGGCGGCCGTGTTCTACGACGGTGATCGAGTACTGGGCGGGGGTTGGATCCGGAAGGGCCAGAACGCGCGATTGTAGGACGAACATTCATGTCCGTCGCATGGCCCAGAGTCGCTGAAATTCGGCAACCAGTACCGTGGCAAATTCCGGGTCGTTGATGTGCAGTGGAAATCGGACGATGCGCCGCAATTCAGATTGCTCAACCCGCGACTCCAGTTGCTCGAACAATGCCGTGTCTGCTGTCGGATCGTGAAAAGCCTGGCCGGCCGCATCGATCGCTGAAAAACCCTGCTCGGGGATCAGTAATGTGACAGCGGACGAGGCCTGATTTAGTTTCGCCGCAATCCATTCGGCGATCTGACGATTTTCGTCCGCTGTTGTACGCATGAGCGTAACATTCGCGTTATGCACATGCAGTGTGCGATCGCGGAATCGGTCTGGCACTGTTGCTTTCGCTCCAAAGTTCACCATGTCCAATGCCCCGAGACTCATGACATACGGAATCTGCTTTTGAAGGATGACGTCGAAACGCTGCGGGCCAGCCGACAGGATACCTCCCACGACTTCGTCGGCAACTTCTGTGGTAGTGACATCCAGCACGCCTTCGATTAAACCCGACTCAACCAGTTTCTCCATCGCCCTGCCACCGGTCCCCGTCGCATGAAACACAAGACAGTCAAACCCCGCGTCTTCCAGGGATTTGCGAACCGCCGTCACGCAGGCCGTCGTCACGCCGAACATTGTCATGCCGATCGCTGGCCGGACAATTGAATCGGCCACAACATGAGTCACCATGCCTGCCATCGCATGGGCGGCGTTGCTGAGGACTCGGCGCGAAACCGTATTCAGCCCTGCCACATCGACGATCGACGGCATCAAGCAGATATCACTGCAATCGACGTATGGGGCTGTATTGCCGCTCGCCATTGTCGATACCATGAGCTTGGGAATACCAACGGGTAATCCACGCATCCCAGTTGTGATGATGGCTGTGCCGCCGCTGCCGCCAATTCCAATCACGCCGGCAACGCGCCCCTTCGCGTGTTGCTGGAGCAGCCAGATTCGAAATGCGTCCGACATCGTTGTCACGGCAGCGCCGCGATCTCTCGACTGTACGTCGCTCAGTGTTAGCCCGGAGGCTGCCAGAACTTCCGAGACACTGACATCTGCCGCTGCATCTGCTTCCCGCGCAGCGCTGACATCGACAGTCACAACATCCACCTTCGCCTGCCGCAGGCACGTTGCCACCCATGCCAGTTCCTCCGCTTTTGTATCAAACGTAGCGACGGCAAAGACGACAAAACGCTGGGGTGGGTCGAGTGATTGTGGAGGCATGGGTGATGTCCATTAATAAAGTTCGGTTATGTTTGTTCCGCGTCGAGCATAAAATGCTTGATTGCAGAGTTCAGCGAGGGTTACGCCGACAACATGGTGAATTTCATGAGGCAGGATGTTCATCCGGCTTTGGCAAGCAGCCAGCTTCCCCCATGTCACAGACGATCCCCGGCGTTGGGGGCTAAAACGCCGAAGTTGCAATCCGATAAAGATCCGTCTGACCATCTCGTTCGCTGACCACGATCAGACTACGTCCATCGGGATCCCACAGGGGAAAGTCATCCTGCTCGGAATTGTTTGTCAGTCGCACTAGGCCGGTGGCGTCCAATTTCATGACGTAAATTTCATAATTGCCATCGCGATTGCTGGTGAAAGCAATTCGCGATCCTTCCGGAGAAAAACGCGGGCGAAGATCCTGTCCGGGACTGCGAGTCAGACGACGTGGATTCGAACCATCAATGTCGGCGAGATAGACTTCATAGTCGTTATCGCGGCTGGAACTAAATACGAGTTGGCGACCATCCGGTGAGACCTGCGGCCAGTTGTTCACACCCTCAGAATCGATCACCGTTCGGCGATCCTCGCCCTTCAGATTGACTGAAAAAATCTGTTGACGCCCCTCTTCTGGATAACTAAAGAATACGCGCAAGTCGTCACGTGTAAACGTGGGGCTGTGCATCCCGGAAAATCCACCGCCGGGCGGAACTTCACCCACTTGTGTCTTAGCCAGATCCTCAATTACCATCGCCAGACTCAGATTGCCGCGATTTTGCACGAACGCGATGTGCCGTCCCGAGGTAGAAACTGCGGGTTCAAATTCCGAACGAGTTTCCGACATGTGCCACGGGGATATCGCCTGATCGGCGAGCGATAACTTCATCAGTCGCAACTGATTCGGTTTGTCCAGAACGACATACAGCAGTTCTGTTCCCTGAGCATTCAAAAACACGGGATCGCGTTTGGTGTGTCCATCCGTCGTCAGGCGAATCGGGTCAGCCGCAGAGGTAAGAGGACAGCTTGACAAGATCAGGATGGCGAGGCAGAGTGTCACACGCATGTTCGGTTTCTTGAACTGATGTAGAGTGCAGATGGTAGAAACTAAAAACTCCCCACGGACGGAGTGGCGGGGAGGGACCGTAAAGGAACTGCACACATCGTCAAAGGTCGTCATAAGAGATCTTCAATCACGGTGCCACCATCCAAAACTCGCATTTCAGCACGGGCCTGAGTATCAAGGCCAGCAAGTTCACAGATTGTGGTACCGACCATCAGCGGACTGATAGCGGTTGTGACAGGATCTTCGGCGTATTTGTCACTCTCTCCAATGGTACGTCCTGGCTGCACACCACCGCCGGCCCACAGTGAAAAATAGCAACGAGGCCAGTGATCTCGCGCTGCACGGTTGGTAATTCGTGGCGAGCGGCCAAACTCACCCATCGCGACCACGAGTGTTGATTCGAGCAGGCCGCGTCCGGACAAATCATCGAGCAATGCAGCGAACGCGCGATCAAAGATGGGGCAATGCGTGTCCTGTAGAAGTTCAAAGTTGTAGATGTGCGTGTCCCAACCAAAGTCACAATTGGGAGTCATGCATTCAACATATTCACTCCAGTTAACCTGAATGTAAGGAACGCCAGACTCGACAAGGCGACGGGCAAGGAGGCAGCTTTGTCCAAATGTTGTCTGACCGTACGTATTCCGAGTCTTCTGTGATTCCTGTGTTAAGTCAAACGCCGCACGAGACTGCGTGCTTGTGATTAGCTCATAAGCCCGCTGGTAGTTGCGATCCCACGCGTGCGGACTGGACTGATCCAAGCGACGGAGAGTTGCCTCCAGTTTTGCGCGGATCACGTTGCGGTCCGTGAGGCGATTGGGCGTCAGTCCTTCCAGCAATTGCAGCGAAGGCAGTTCAACATGTCCATCGTCGGAACAGCTGACCATGAATGGGTCTTGACCCGTCCCGAGACGGCCGCCACCATATCCTTCAACTTTGCGGACGACATCTCTGGGGATACCTCTTCCCACCATGACAAATGGTGGCAAATCTCCAGTGGCACCACGATTTTTACCGACGATTGATCCAAAATTTGGATGCACGGGTGTCGGGCGTTCTTGGAATCCAGTCAGCCCGACTGTTCCGGCATCCGGATGTCCGGATTGAGACGTAACATGCGAACGAATGAGGGAAAACTGATCACTGCGAGCAGCAAGTTTTGGCAGCAATTCGGAAAAATAAACACCCGGCTGTTTGGTGGAAATCGGCGCAAACGGGCCGCGATACTGTGATGGTGAGTCCGGTTTCGGATCAAAGGTATCGAGATGGCTTGGTGCCCCCCAAAGCCAGACAAAAATGACCGACTTTGCGCGAGGACGCTTTGCGCCTTCTGCCAGCAGCGATGGCCCCAGCATGAGCCCAGCTGGAATGGCTGAGCCCAGTTGCAAGAAGGCACGGCGACCGATTCCGGCACACGTGGACGCTCGAAAAGAACCAATGTCAAGCATGCGTTTTACCCAAATTTCATCCGCAGGAACCACCATTCGTCAGACCGCGGGCAAGACATCAAACACACATCGGACACCTAATGTGGCCCCCAAGCCATTAGATCCCGCTCGCATTGGCTTGCCAAAGCCACTGAAGTGCGGAGATCCACACCACCACGAACATGCCAGACTCCTGACGGACGATGATTTGCCAAACCTCTCCGACTTTTCCCTGTTCACCTGCATTTACGTCGATTCTGCACGATGACGGCATATTCGTCGGGTATCAGTCCGAGAGTGTGTTCCATCGTTTGTGAATCAAAGGCCGCCGAACGCATTTCTTTCCGCCAGTCAGACAACACGTTACCAACAATTTTCGGCAACTTAATATTGTCACCGGCATGGATCGCTTTTGTAATTTCATCTCGGCGATGAAACAACTGTTGAAGGAATGAGCGGCGCGGATCGGATAACCCCACACCGGCGGCATTCACATAGCGACTGACCGTCGTCCACGGAAAATCAAGTCCTTTGCCATTGAGTTGCTGGAAGTTTCGTGTCAGCATCGAATAACTCAGATCCTGCTGGAGTTGATCTTCCCAGAAATGATGGAGGTTATGCCATTTTTCCAGAATCACAATGCCAAGCACGCGTGCGAGGGGATGCCGCCACTGCAGCTTTTGGTGTGCCGCAAGGTATCTTGGAATACAGTCATACCAGTTGCGGAGGAGTTCCGGAGTGAATTCTGCGCCCCCCTGCGTGACGAGATACTTCAGCAGCGGAAGCGCGGGGACTTCCTGCCCGCGTTCGATCCGTTTAAGGCGTCCCGGCGTAAAGCTAAAGCGACGATCTGAATCATCGTGCAGCAATCGTGACAACGGAATATAGCCACCATGGCGATCTTTCAGTCGGACGATCGTTTGACTTACGGTGAGTGGCGAAGAACTTAGCTCAGCCAGACGAGCTCGTGCTTCGGTAACTTTGCGAGCTGGAATCGTCTCAATGAACTGGACGAGCCGCCTAGATTCTGAGGCGCTCAATTTTTGGATTCCGCGTTCGATCAGCAGAATATCGGCCCCTGAGTATCCTGAGATCTCAGCAAGTTGCTCCAGTGTGACGCCGCAGAGAATACGATGAGCACGGACCGGAGATCCGTGAGCACCGCTCCCCTTGTGCAACAACCGCTGCTCAACACCCTCGAGAAAAAGCCGCGTAAGATATTCTTTTTGACTCTCGGTGCCTGCGTGTGGCACCGTGTGGATGGCGATCAGGTCGATGGCTGCTTTGGCGGGAGCTTGGCCGGAAAAACTGTTTTCTTGATACATCCGGCGGACTTCTGCCGACGGACGGTAAGACTCGGCACGAAGAACTCTCGCCGTTTTCTTTTTCTTGGTAGGTCGTTCGGTCCTTTGTTCCGGCGGTCGAATCCGCAGCAGGCTGGCCAGCATATGATTGGTCCAGCCGTTCTCCGTACAGATGCGTGGAAACGCAGTTGAGAAGTCCTCTTGGGAACTGACGTGATCCCATGCTACCTGCCAGTCGCGTTGCAGCGAAGAGAGTTCCCTCTCGGAAATTAACAAATGTGCGACATGCTGGATCTCGTCAAAGTGAAAAAGCCGTCCGTTGTTAATATCCTGTGCCGTTCTCTCGCTCACTTGCAGATGTTTACGAATGGACGAGGCTGCCATCCTCAGTCTAGGATAATTCAGCTGCATGGCTACGATTAAGCGGACCAGCGGCGACAACACGCCTCGCTTCAGCAACTGCTCAGACTTGCGGTTTTTCCAGATTTCTGCCGTCTCGGCAGGATCATGACCGAGATGCATTCCGATCACTCGAACCTCATCAAAGTCGGGCACCATGCCAACTTCGCGTCTCTGCCACAGCGTGCCGTAGGTGAGTGCGATCCGCTGGCGATTGGTACGGCGTGACGCTTCTGCGAACGCAGCCTGACCACTTTGGTACATCCAGATGCGATAGAGCCCATCGACAGTCGACCGCAATTGGCGACCACGATCGTCCTGTTCCGGGACTAGCAGATTGAGCAGTTTTACGGAGGCGAGGTGCAGTTGCGCCTTCGCACGCGAGGAGTGTTCGCATGCTGTGGTAGCCAAGCGTTGCCAGGTACGGTAGACACGCGAAAATGATTCATGTTGCGGATGCCCTCCGGGCGTCTCGACATTCTTCACCGCGTGAAAGTGCATTCCGGCCACCCGGCCAAATTCATGCCGCCCCATCCGCAGCACCAAGACGCGGGTCTCTGCGAGCAGCAAAGCAATAGAATCTTGGCGGTCCTCATCGGATTCGGCAACAAGTACCCGCGTTCGCCGCAGCGTATCATTCAATTTTTGGACGCGACGGAGCGCGTGTCCGCCGAGGTTGCTCGTCGAAATCTCAGGATTTTCGTGAGGCGTGGTCGACATTAAGAGAATCACCTTGCGGAGGTGTGGGCGGGAGTAGTGTGGCAGCGGAAGGATGAGTATGATAGTCGAACAAGTCTTGACGATCTATTGACCGCTGAGTCCTTGTCCCCGCCTCTTGTTTTTCACCCGCCATCTGAGGAAGCACCCCTACCGTGCGACCTGCTATTCATATCATCAAGGGTTCTGGCAGCCACTGCGAACCGACATCGTCGTTCGCCACACTGTACCGAACGTTGACGCGCTTTCTGATGGAGATATTCCCTCCGGAACAGAATCCGCAATGCCAATTTCCGCCAGCTTCGGCGGCGGAATTTGTCTCGCAAAGGTTTGCCGCTGCACCCGAATTCCATCGCCAGCTGGCCTGCGAATTGTGGACGCTGCTGCGGGAAATCAGTCAAGACGGGAATCAGGTCAATCAAAAAACGCTGCACGATCACCAATTTGCGCATCTCATCTGGGTGACAGCGGCGTTGACAAACGGAGTAGATTCACCGACGTCCTTCTTCATTCAGGGAGCACCTGGTACGGGAAAAACACTGACCCTCGGTGTGCTGATGCAGGCCTGTATTCGGCTGCAGACGCGGGGCCTGATGACAGGAAAAATCGCTTACTGCACTGCCAAACCTTATCATATTGCCGACAAAGTCCGCGGCAAGGGCATGGCACAACGCCGTGTCCTGCGTGCTCCGCCTTATGAACTAACCGAAAAAGACATCAACCGCCGCCGTTTGGCACTCTGCCGGATGCACGGCGAGTTCATGAAGACGTATTTTCCCAGTCCGGTGTGGATCAAATTGTTTGCGCAGCGACCGTCAACCGACGATGCAGCACGGCAGATTATCGCAGACTACCTGCAGACAGCGCAACTGCGGATTGAATCGTCTGATGAGCCGATGCTTTCGAATGTTGTCAAGGTGTTGGCGTCGGTGGCCACCGCTGTGCGCGGTCCGTCGGGAACTACGGAACTGTTGACGTTTCCTCCGATCCCGGATGCCACCTGTCAAATCGCCTCCCACACCGGTGATGCGGCGTTTGCTATTCCGCCCGACTACCCGCTGTTCGCGCGAGAAAGCATCGGGATCACAACTGCGTCTCGCAGTGAAGCTCATGTGATCCTCGAACCGGCTTCGGTCTTTACAAGTGTTCAGCAGATTGAACGCTATAGGGAAGAACTGCATCGGCACGTCGAAGTGATTCTGTGCGATGAGGCTCAACGGCGGCAACCGGTCGCGTTTCAAGAACCCGTTCTCTCCGCAGGCGGGCTGCACATTCCACTTGTGTTTGCGGCTGGTTCTCAGTGGTACGGCAAGAACTGGGATTGCCGTTCCCCATTCCATAGCTTTCCCGAGTCGATTCGAAGGGGGATTTTGCCCGATCTGGGTGTGAAGCTTTTTCCGTCGGCTGACGAAGTTCACTTTCCGGCCGAAACCGAAGAATCATTGCAGCAACTGCTGGCCTCGTATTTTAAGCCTCTGCTGGCCTATCAGGAACTTGGAATTTCCCAACCGTACGATGTGAACACGCTCGTGGTCGTCCACGGGCGGCTTGTCGACACGATTGTTGAGCATTTACGAATCGCATCCAAATCGCGCGGCATGGCAACTACGATCAGACCTTTTCATGGGGGCGAAGAAGACCGGGAAGCGCTGCAGATCTGGTTTGATACGCCGGACGCTGGCCCGAATGTACTGGTTTCCACGGCATCGATCGTGAAGGAATCTCTAGATCTCCTCAGCCTTCGCCACCTTGTTGTGGGGACAAGAGTCTCAACGGATGTGCTGTATCATCTGATTGGACGTCTCGCGCACGGCCGCGGTCAGCGGCATGGCGTAGATCGCATGCTAGTCACTTTACAGCAGTTTGCGAACAGTTCACTTGCGGCAACTCCGTTTGTCGCCATCGACCATGGTCAGAAGTTTCCGGACGACGGTTTCACTTGGATTAATGGCCACGCATTGATGAGCGAGCGTGCGTATCAGCGTGACAGAAAACGCTTCAAGGAAATTGACGACAGCGTGAAAGTTCCAGCTCATCGCCATGGCAAACGGGGAGAGACGCCCGTGATTACGGTAGCATGTGGAAAATCACTGCTGCCGGCTGACAACGGAAAAATGATTGATCCCTCCGTTCGAAGTGTCACAAACGCGATGACCCATCGACTGGCTCTGCTTCCGATGACACACGAAGAATATGAACCGCAAAAAGGCCCGCCATCGCATAACCTTGTCCGCCAATGGGCAGCCGTGTGCGGTGGTTTGTCCGTCTTGGAGACATATCCTTCGATCTTTCTTTCTGTCGAAGAAGCCCATCACCAGGGTCACAACCCACACGAAATTCTCGAACAAAAAATCGCGCAACTCCGCGAGCGCAGCCACGGACCTGGGCGTTAATTATCGGGCTATATCTGGCCTCGCAACGGCACTCAGCAACCACTAAAAGCTTCTGTTCGATTGACGCAGAGTCGCGCTGCACGCTACCTTCGTAGCCTTGCGCCTCTAATTTAAGCTGGAGTTTTTCCATGATCCCGCCGCGACGTGAGTTCCTGAAGTCGAGTGCTGCTGTTGCGACAGCGATGCTGACATCATTACCGAGTCTGCATGCTACTATCCTAGATGACCAGCCGATCCGCATTGGCTTTATCGGCTGCGGTGGCATGGGAACAAATCATCTCAAAATACTTTCGCAGCGGCGCGATGTGCAGCTGACATGGGTCTGTGATGTCGATGCTGAAAGACTCGCCGCCGCCGGGAAGATTGTCGAGAATGGGTCGGGGAAGCCGCCCCAAGCGACCGGTGATTTACGTGAAATCCTGGCTGATGCGACCGTTGATGCGGTGTTCATTGCGACGCCCGATCATTGGCACACCCCCGCGGCAATTTTGGCGTTAGATGCCGGCAAACATGTTTATGTTGAGAAGCCCTGCTGTCACAATATCCGAGAAGGACGACTCTTGGCGCAGGCTGTCGAACGCAACGGTAAGCGGTTGCAAGTGGGAACTCAAAGTCGCAGCACGCAATTTGTCAAAGACGGCATCGCCCACATTCGCAACGGGGAAATTGGTGAAGTGCTTATTTCGAAAGCATGGAACAGTCAACGCCGTGGTTCGATAGGAAAAACGGAATCCGGAACTCCCCCGAAGCCGCTAGATTTTGACACATGGCTGGGGCCGGCACCTGTTGTTCCATGGCGTCCCAATCTGTTGCCCGGTGTCTGGCGGTGGTGGTATGACTTTGGCTGTGGCGACATTGGCAATGACGGTGTTCACGATATCGACGTCGCGTTGTGGGGACTTGGTGTTGATACGCATCCAAGCCGCGTGACGTGCTTCGGTCAGAAAAACTATTTTGACGATGATCAGCAGTTTCCGGACACGCAATATGCGATTTGCGAGTACCCCTTCGCAGACAAATCGGGGCGCTGCAAACAAATGATTTTTGAACAACGAATCTGGTCGCCGTACGTGCAGGAAGGCTACGAAAACGGTGCGGCATTCTACGGCACGGAGGGCGTGTTGATCCTTGGTCATTCCTTAGGATGGAAACTTTACGGACCACGCGGCAAGCTGCTAGCCGAACAAACTGGCGCCGGGGATCTTGGGGCCCATCATCAGAACTTCTTCGATGCAATCCGTGACCCAGCCGTCACACTGAATGCTTCGATTGATGCCGGTCGACTTTCGGCAACAGTCGTGCATCTTGCCAATATTGCCGCACGCACACGACAGATTCTGGAATTTAATCCCACGACCGAAACCATCACCAACAGCGAAGCATCCAATGCAATGGTTCGTCGGCAATATCGCGACGGACACTGGGCTGTTCCGCAGAATGTATGACAAAGTTTTCAGTTTGCGGATTTGAAATTTCGGATTTGAAATTTGAAATTCACGACGAAAGTAATTGAACATGACCAAATACAAAGTCGCAATCATCGGCAGCACGGGACGCGGAGACTATGGTCATGGTCTGGACATCGTCTGGCAAAAATTTGACGACTGCGAAGTCGTTGCGGTTGCCGATCAGGACGCGGCAGGTCTGCAAACAGCGATGACGCGCACAGGTGCTGCAACGGCCTATGCTGACTACAGACAGATGCTCGACAAAGAACGCCCACATATTGTCGCCATTTGTCCACGATGGGCCGATCAGCATCGTGAGATGGTGCTGGCTTGTGCCGAGTACGGCTGCCACATGTATATGGAGAAGCCCTTCTGCCGAACCTTGGGTGAGGCGGACGAAATGATTCAGGCGTGTGAAATGCGGCACCTGAAACTGGCTGTAGCTCACATCAGTCGGTACTCACCGCAACTGGAAGTGATACGTAAATTGATTCAAGCGGGTGAAATCGGGGATGTTCTCGAAATCCGCGCCCGGGGCAAAGAAGACGGGCGTGGCGGCGGCGAAGATTTATGGGTTCTGGGCACGCACGTTCTCGATCTGATGCGAGCTTTCGGCGGCGAGCCAGCATCCTGCTACGCGACGCTCTACGCAAAAGGTCAGCGCGTGGCACGCGAACATGTTCAGCCAGGAAACGAAGGCCTCGGTCCGCTCGCTGGTGACCGCGTTGATGCGATGTATCACTTTCAGAACGGGATCACCGGATATTTTTCCTCGCAGAAAGGTGCAGGGGGAAATCCAAATCGATTCGGCATTCGCATCCTTGGCAGCAAAGGCATGATTGAGCATACGTCCGGGTATGCTAATCCGGCGTTCCTAATGAATGACGCAAGATGGGGTTTGTCGCGCGATGCGGCTGCCTGGAAAACCATCACGTCAGCCGGCATCGACCTGCCGGAACCGATTACAGTCAGCGGCTATGAAGGGGGCAACCCGGTTGCGGCACGCGACCTGATCGAGTCGATTGAACAGGATCGCCAGCCTAAGTGTTCGATGCATCATGCCCGTGGGGCCATTGAAATGGTCCTCGCCGTGTTCGAATCGCACCGAAGCAACGCGCCTGTGTTATTGCCGCTTGGCTGCCAAGAAAATCCACTGGGAGATCTTTGAGCAGATCATGCTGTCGGAGAGCGGTGTGGCGTACACCGCGGGACAAGGCGCTTCCATGCCTCATCAGTATCCGTGACACATTGTGACCTCCGGAATCACATTTTTCACCGACTGCATGAACTAGGGCTTCTCATACCTTGCTTGTCAATGTGGCCGTCATCAAAATAAGAGGCTTCGAATCTCGCGTCCTACGATTAGGGGTAGTGGCATGCTGGAACGACGGCTGCTTTGTGAAATTTTCCGCCTGATCGGCTTGAGAAATCTAGTGGCACTGGCTTTCGCGTGTGCGTTGTGTGCGCCAACCATGGCGGAACAAGCACCGGGTCTTGGGCCAAAGGGCGATTTGATCCGGGTCGAATTCGAAGCTGCCGGATCAACGACGATGATCGGACAGAATGCGCGAAAGCAGCTTATCGTGACGGGCGTCTATGCCAGCGGACAGCGGCATGATTTGACGCATGACGTGACGTATGCCGTCGACGTTCCGGCGGTGTTGAATGTCGATGCGGAAGGCATGGTCGTACCGACGACCGACGGGACGGCGACGATTACTGCGAAAGTTACGTCGGGGCAATCGGCTACGCTGGCTGTCAGCACATCGCGTTGTGCGGAAGAATTGCCAGTCAATTTTGAAAACGAAATTGTCCCGATTTTCACAAAGCTTGGATGCAACACTGGCGGATGCCATGGCAAGGCGGACGGACAAAACGGTTTTAAGCTGTCGCTGCTTGGGTTTTATCCGAAGGAAGATTACGAATATCTCGTGTACGAAGACCGCGGCCGGCGTGTATTTCCTGCGGATCCGGACTTCAGTCTGTTGTTGCAGAAGCCGGGTAACATTCTTCCTCACGGTGGCGGACAACGTATGTCGCCTGGATCGTACGAATGGGAACTGATTGCGCGTTGGGTTCGCCAAGGGACGCCGTACGGAGCCGAGACGGATCCGACATTGGAGCGTATCGAGTCTGTTCCTCCTGTCCGCGAGATAAATTTCAAATCCAAGCAGCAACTGGCTGTGATCGCGTATTACAGCGATGGTTCGACGCGCGACGTGACGCGTCTTGCTTCGTACGAAGCCAATCATTCAGAAATGGCGTTGGCAAATTCGAAGGGCCGCATCACGATCGAAGACGTGCCAGGAGAAGTCGCCATCATGGTGCGATTTCAGGGCAGTGTTGGCGTCTTTCGCGCTATCATTCCGCAGGGTCTGCCCGTCCTTGCGACCCCGCCAGAGAAGACGTTTATCGACAAACTTGTGTTTGCGAAACAACGCCAGTTGGGTATTCCGCCTTCGGCGTTGTGTGACGATGCCACATTGATTCGTCGAGTTTCCATCGACATTGCGGGACGCTTGCCGACTGTCACGGAAGTGGAACAGTTTCTGACGGACACCGATCCTGCCAAGCGCGAGCGGCTGGTCGATCGCTTGGTGGACAGCCCAGGATATGCTGACTACTTTGCAAACAAATGGGCCACGGTTCTACGTAACAAACGCCGCGTTGGTACAGACATTCCGTATACCTACAAGTTCCATACGTGGATTCGTCGCGCGTTGCGTGAAAACATGCCGTACGATCAATTTGTGCGCAGCGTATTGACAGCGACCGGGGATCCGGAGACTCACCCCCCTGTGGCATGGTATCGTGAAGTCAAAACCTCAACAGCACAAATGGAAGACGTAGCCCAGTTGTTTTTAGGGATGAGGATGGCATGTGCGAAGTGTCATCATCATCCGTTCGAACGTTGGAGTCAGCAAGACTACTACGGCTTCGAAGCATTCTTTTCGCAGGTCGGTTTAAAGAACAGCAAGTTCAATCAAAACGTCAATCAGCCGGACATGGTTTATCTGAAAACCAACGCTCCATCTGCTAAGAATCCGAGGAGTCAGTTGGATGTGAGGCCGACGGGTCTTGGCAGTGCGCCGCTGGATATTTCACCGCACGAAGACGCTCGACAGTATCTAGTCGACTGGATGGTGGCTCCGGAGAATCCGTTCTTCGCCAAAGCTTTGGTAAATCGCTACTGGAAACATTTCTTTGGGCGCGGCATCGTTGATCCGGAGGACGACATGCGTGTGACTAATCCGCCATCGAATCCGGAATTGCTCGATGCTTTAACCAAACACTTTCGCGACAATCGATTTGATTTGAAAGATCTTGTGCGCACAATCTGCAAGTCGAATGCGTATCAGTTGAGTTCCCAGCCGACAGAATCCAACCACGCGGATCAGCAGAATTATTCCAGCTTTTATCCCCGACGCTTGCCAGCAGAAGTGCTGTACGATTCCGTCAACGCCGTGGCTGACACGCCGTCCAATTTTGGCACGATTCCTCAAGGCACAACAGCCGTGCAGTTGCCCGACAACGGATTTAATAATTACTTTCTGGAAGTGTTCGGCAAACCAGAAGCGGAGAGTGCATGTGAATGCGAACGATCTGCCGAAGCGAATTTGTCACAATCGCTGCATCTTTTAAACTCTGATGATGTCCAAGGTCGCCTCCAAAATGGTCAGGGTCGCGCAGCCCGTTTCACGCGCGAACTAGACCGCCCCGACGCGGATAAAATTCGCGAGCTCTACCTCGCGGCCTTCGGCCGTGAACCTCGCCCGGAAGAATCGACGTTCATCCTGAGTCAAATTGCGGAGTCTCAAAACGAGCAGCAGGCATGGGAAGACGTGATCTGGGCGATCTTAAATACAAGGGAGTTTCAGTTTGTGAAATAGTGATCACGGCGTGGCACGCCGGTTTTCGCGATCTACCTCCTGCAGCCTACCGTGGTCCATCCTATGATATGCGTTCTCCGTTTCACGACGATTATCGTGTTATGTCTCGCCCCGTCCGGAAGCATCTTTGCTCAACTTCCAGCCGCGCGACTTGCGGGTGTGTTCCCGGCGGGTGCAGTGCCGGGGGCAACGTTGGAAGTGACAATTGCGGGAGACGATCTGGACAATGTTGATCGGCTGTTATTCAGCCATGAGGGAATCACGTACGTCCGCAAGATGGCGGATGTGACACCGTTCGACGAAGGACCACAGCCCGTTGAGAACGCATTCACAGTGACCATTGGAGCGAATGTGCCACTTGGAAATTATGACGTGCGGTGTCAAGGCAAATATGGTCTATCAAATCGCCGAACATTTATTGTGAGTGGCACGCCAGAATTTACAGAAACTGAACCCAACGGAGGCAACGATGTGCCCCCGTGGGTAGAAATCGAATCTGTCAGAACCAATGCGGCCCACGAAGTCACGCTCCCAGTCACGATAAACGGTCAATCGAGTAGTGGGCCGGATGTGGATTGGTATCGCTTCACCGGAGTCGCCGGGCAGCGGATTCTTCTGGACGGTCAGTGTAAACGCATCGATTCCCATATGGATCTGGCAGTCACGCTGTTCACAGAATCCGGCATGATCATCGGGGAATCCCGCTACGCAGACGTGCATGAGTCGCTCGTCGATGTCACACTGCCGGCGAACGGTCAGTATTTTGTCAAAGTTCACGATGCGTTGTTCGCTGCGGGACCGGGTTATGTCTATCGACTCACAATCGGCCCGTTGCCGTATCTGGACTTCGTTTTTCCGCCCGCCGGATTGCCGGGTTCCAACGATGAATACACGCTGTACGGCCGCAATCTCCCTGGTGGTCAGCCGAGCCCTTTTCAACTGGACGGCCGCCCGCTCGATCAGCTGAAGGTTCGCATCGGGGTTCCCGGTGACATTATTGGCAAGTTGGTGTCTTCGTCAATCATCGGGCCCCAACAGGCTGGCATGGATGGCGTCGAATATCGGGTTGCGAATAGCGGATTCAATTCCAACCCGATCTTGATCACCCCCGCGACAGCACCGATCGTGCTCGAGGAGGCTAATAACGATTCACCGGCGACGCCGCAGAAGTTGTCTTTGCCCTGCGAAGTGGCGGGCTCGTTTTATCCTCAACGAGATGTTGATTGGTTTTCATTCGACGCGAAAAAAGATGATGTGTGGGCTTTTGATGTGTATGCGGAGCGACTTGGGCAATCCGTTGATCCGGCATTGCTGATTCAGAGTCTGAGCATGGATGAGCAGGGCAACCAGAAAAGTACAGATCTTATTTTTATTGAAGATGTGGCAGAACGCAGCGTCATAAACCGCGGGGGAAGGCATGAATTTGATGAGCGAACCTCTGACCCGTCATATCTGTTCAAGGTGCCGGAAGATGGCACGTTCCGCATTCTGCTCAAAGATGGCGTGAGTTCCGTGAAGAGTGATCCACGCTTAATTTACCGGATGGCAATTCGCAAACCGCAGCCAGACTTTCGGGTTGTGGCAATTCCGGAAGGATCGACAGAAAGCCTAATGCTGCGAAAAGGTGGCCGCGACATGATTCACGTTGTGGCATACCGTCAGGACGATTTTTCTGGGGAAATCACGATCTCCGCCACGGGACTTCCAGCCGGCGTGACGACCGAAGAGATCATCATTGGCCCAGGCAATCATTCCGGGACACTCATTTTGACCGCTGCGGAGGCGGCACCGTCGGGCAGCGGGACTCTGCAACTCACCGCAAAAGCAATAATTAATGGAGTTGAAGTGACTCGTCCTGCTCGATATGGTGAAGCGTTGAGGACGTTTCAGTTCGCTCAGCCGAATTCCAACATCGCGAGCGTTCCAGCGCGACTTGTGGAACGTCTGCAGGTCTGCGTTTCGGAGGCGGAACCAGCTCCGCAGTTGCTCACCATCGGTGACGGTAAGGTCCTCGAAACGTCGCGTGGGGGCGTTATCAAAATCCCGTACACATTGAAGAAGGTCGAAGGTAGCGCCGGCAATCTGATCGGCTTCCCTCTCGATTTCCCACTGAACACTACTGCGCAGCAGGTGAATATCGGCGGCACTGAAAAAGGCGAATTTGAACTGCGGTTTCTGGCCAACACAGTGCTCGGCACGTACTCGTTTTATCTCGCGGGTTTTAATCAGGGACTGCAGTACAAACGCAATCCGGAGCTTGCTGAAAAAGCGAAAATCCGCCAGGAACGAATCGCAAAAATTGCCAGCGAGGCTCAGCAGAAGACGCAGCAATTTACGCAGGACAATCAACAGAAAACGACGGAATTCACGTTGGCAACTAACGAGCTTAATCAAGCCAACACCGCTCAACAGCAGGCGAACCAAATTGCCGCCACTGCGAATGTAGCGCTGACACAGGCCGGGGCCGTTGTGAAGCAAAAAACGGAACAGTCCGTCGCCGATCCAGCCAACGAAACCTTGAAACAACAAGTCAGCGAAGCTCAGACGGCTTTTGATGCGGCCAAGAAAGCGTTTGATGCCGCCACGGTCACAGTTGCTGAAGCCAGCAAGAAGCAGGCAGAGGCAACGGTCAAGAACAAGGCGGCTGAAGAAGCCCGCACAAAAGCTCAAACGGAACTCCAGGCAGCTCAACAGTTACAGCAGCAGGCTCTGCAGGAAAAACAAAAAGCAGATCAGTTCGCAACTCAGAAGCAAAGCGAAGCGAACGCACTCGCGTTTAATGTGAACATCCCCTCGAATTCGTTGAAAGTCAAGGTTGTTGAATTTCCGCTGACGGTCGATGCGCTGCCGGAAGCATTGACGATCAAGCAGGGTGAAAAAGCGGAGGTCATCGTCAAGGTCTCACGCCAGTATGAATTCACGGGTGCGATCAATGTGCAGAGCGAACTCCCTGGCGGTGTTGGTGGCATTAGTCTTCCGGGAGCCAACATTCCCGAGAATCAGCCTGAAGCCAAATACGAAATTACTGTGGCTCCCACGGCAACGGTCGGAGAACACGCGTGCAAAGTGCGTTTTCAAATGAATTTTAATGGACAGAACTTGGTGCTGGAACGATCCATGAAGCTGACGGTAGTAGAGGTCAAGAAATGAAAAAACAGCCGTCAATCTTTAGAAACTGGGTCAGCGAACGATATGGATGGATGCCGGTTTTGCAAACCCAATACATCGATGTGCTCTTCTTTGCCGTTGGATTCACCATCAATGTGGCTCACGCCGGGCCACCAATTGTTGTCGACACAATCCAACGTGCAGAAGCAGTTGAGTTCGACAAGGAAGTTCTTCCTATCTTGCAGAAGAATTGTCTCGCCTGTCATTCGGCGCGTGAGAAACAGGGGGAACTTGTACTCGAATCACCCCAAGCCATTCTGAAAGGCGGCGACACAGGACCGGCAGTGGTAGCAGGGCGAGGAGCTGAGAGTCTGCTGATCCAGATGGCGGCGCATCAGGCGGAAACGGTGATGCCACCGGAGGGAAATGATGTCGCGGCTAGCAATCTGACATCGCAGGAACTTGGACTGCTCAAATTATGGATCGATCAGGGTGCACGCGGCATAGGCGGGATTGATTCGATGTCGCCCAAGCAGATGCGAACGCTGCCAAAGGGCATCACTGCAGTACAGGCAGTGACTCTCACTCAGGATGGACAATACGTTGCTTTTGGACGCGGCAGCCAGATCCTGCTGCATCATGTGCCAACTGGACAAATGTTGACAGCCCTCGCAGATCCGGCGTTGACGAGTACATCCGGCGGGGCTCATCGCGATTTGGTGCAATCGTTAACGTTCAATGTTGATGGCGACCTCTTGGCGTCGGGAGGATTTCGTGAAGTGAAATTATGGCGTCGGCCAAAAGATGTGCAGCAGATCACTATTGCGACTGGTGCTCCGGCGTCAGCCATGACCATTAGTCCCGATCGCAAATGGATCGCAGCAAATGGGCCCGCCAACACAGTGCGGCTGTTCAAGGCGGCTGATGGGGTCGCTGGCCCGACGCTCACCGGACATACGGATGTCGTGACGTCGCTGCAATTCACGAGCGATGGATTGCGTCTGGTTTCCGGCTCACTTGATCAGTCAATCTGCGTGTGGAACATCGCAGATGGTTCGCTGACAGGTCGCATTGAAACGCCGACGCCCGTAAAGGCAGTGGAATTGGTTGGAGTTGAAAATCAAACCGAGTGGATTGTCTCGGGGGGCGGAGACAATCTGCTGCGGCTTTGGCAAATGCCAGAGGCTGCCCCGACAAAACTCGCGTCGTCGCCCACTCGTTTAGAACGGATGATCAGCAGTCGCGACGGTCGATTGCTCGCGATGATTGACAACACGGGCACCGTGAAGATCATCGCCGTTCAAGCGGCAGCAATTCCGGTCGTGGAACGGGACATTGCCACATGGAAAATCGAAGGCGGCATTAGTTCACTGGATTTTGTGCGGAAGCCTAGTTCCCCGGAACCGACGACCGACAATCTGCGAGACTGCTACAATATTCTCGCGGGTACGCCGGACGGCTCAGTGCAGCTCTGGAGTCTTTCTGAACAGAAACTGCTGGATACATGGAAGGGTGGCGTGGTCGCAGTGAGATCCGTCGCCGGCAGTGTGGACGGGACGATGGCGATCTCGGGAGGGGAAGATGGTGCCACGTATGTCTGGAACCTAAACGCCGCTCCAGCGGTGCCGCTGGAACCTGCAGTTGGCGAGCAATTCGCATTCACGGTGCTCAGTCCGACTCGGAAAAAACTTGCGACAGTTGGTATAAAAGACGGGCAGCCAGCGATCGTTATTCGCAGTACGGAGACCAACAAGGTAACGCATTCGCTCGTCGGGCATGCTGGCGGTATCCAGTCGCTTGCTTTTTCGAACGATGACGCACGATTGATTTCTGGCGGCGACGACAGCACGATTCGCGTCTGGGATCTTGGGAATTCGGTTCAGCCGGAAGTCCGAAAGATGTCAGGTTTCACGGCTGCTGTCACAGCGGTTGGATGCAACGGCGATGGGAGTCAGATCCTTGCCGGCTTTGCGGATCATGGATTGCGTTTGTTGAACGCCGCAGACGGATTGGTGCTGCAGGAATTTAAGGGACACGCGGGCATTGTTTCGGCCGCTGGATTTTGGAACGGTCAGCCCTTTTCGGTCAGCCAAGACGCGAGCGTGCGATTCTGGAACGCAGTCGATGGCACGCAGGTTCGCACGTTCAGCCTGCCTTCTGCCCCCACCTCATTTGCCTTGTCTGCTGACACTCAGCGGATGGCGTTTGGTGGTACCGACAATCAGGTTCGCATTCACCAAACGGACAATGGTGGTGTGCTTCAGACTTTACAGGGCTTTGCGACCTCGGCAACGGCGTTGAGTTTTTCACAGGACGCTCAATTGTTGTCTGTCGTCAACGCCGACGGCCGCGTCTCTGTCTTCAACGCGACAACCGCGCGGCTCCGCGAAACATTTACAGATCCGAAGGTCAAGTCGGCAGTCTTTCCTACGACGACAACACTTCTGGTCGCTCGTGCGAACGAAGAGATCACAGCAAAATCGCTGCGATTCTTGCAATATCTCGATGGAAATACCCAGCCTGTCCGGGCGATGGCATTTCATCCGAACAACCAGTTGGCATTTATCGCCTCTGCGGATGGAACGCTGCGCGGGTACGCGCCGCAGACAGGCCAATTGACGTTTACCGCAGGTCACGGCGCCGCCGTGAACGATCTGGCAGTCTCGGCTGACGGCCAGTTCTTGGCGACCGCTGGTGACAACAGCCTGGTTCGGTTGTGGAATGCGTCTGGTGGAGGCGCGGGACCGCAGCAGCTCACGGGATTTGGCGGACCGGTTCATCGAGTCGCGTTTTCGGCGGACAGCAAGCTGATCCTAGCAGTCTCAAACGGTGACAAACCAGCCGCGCAGATTCATGACATGCAAACCGGCGCACTGCTGCAGAAATTCTCGGGCCATGCGGGAGTCGCCGTCGGTTGCACAGTGCTGCCTGTGATTTCAAATGCGGATCCGCATGTAATTCAGGCCATCGCTTTGACTGCGTCACCGCTGGGGGTCTTTCAATGGCATGTCACGGCCCTCAAACAGATGCCCGGGCACAGTGGGCCAGTGACTTCGCTGGCTCGAATTCCGCAGAATCCGCGACAGGTATTTTCCGGCAGCACAGATACGACCATCCGTCGCTGGAATCTTGACAATGGCCAGCAGATGCTCCAGTACAACCACGGTGGAGTCGTTATGGCGATCGCTGTTGCTCCCGACGCGCAACGCATCGCGTCGGCCAGTGACAATCACACGGCGAAGCTGTTCAATATTAATGGCCAGCAGCTCGCTGAAATGCGAGGCGACATTCGCCGCCGTGTTGGACTGACACGTGCTCAGCAGCAAGAGTCGGCTGCAACCACTCGACTGAATGTCGCGAAGCAACTGGCCGATGTCGCGGAAAAAGATCTGCCAGTGAAGACAACGGCCGAGAAGACACTGGCCGACATGCTGACCGCGGCCATGACTGACGCCCACACAAAGAATGGGGCGATGGAAACGGCGTTCACTGAAAAAACCACATCAGAGAAAATGGCGATCGATGCCTCTGCGACAGCGAAAACAGCACTTGCCGCCAAGCAGCTTGCCGAACAAACCGCAAAATTAGCAGCTGCAAAACTTGTGCTGGCCCAGGCCAAACTTTCACGCCTGCAGCAGGCATCCAACAGCGAACCTCTGAACGAAGAACTCAAGGCGAAGGTCACTGGTGCTCAAACGCAGATGGAGGCAGCCACACTGCATTCCACTGCGCAGGCCGCTGCCTTGCAGGCACCGACTGACAACGCGACAGCCCTGTCAACGCTGGCCAATGCTGCAGCGCAGAAACTTGAAACCGTGCAGAAGCCTTACAACGCCGCCGCCGCCGCGCTGAAGTTGGCAGAATCGACGCAGAATCTATTGTCTCAACAACAAATGCTGGCAGCTAAAGAACTTACCATCGCACAAGCGGCGGTGCCGATTCGCAAGGATGCGGTGACGCGATCCGAAGCGTTGCTCGCGGAGGCGAAGACCGCCGTTGCCACGGCGACGACGCAGCTTCAGGAATCTGATCTGCCGCTGCACAGCATTGCATTTTCACCGGACGGATCGGTCTTGGCGACGAGTGGCGATTTTCTGAGCGTCCACACATGGGATGCCCAGACTGGGGCGGCTCTGGAAGCTTTTGGAGGTCACACTGCGGCGATTAGAACGGTCACGTTTCTAGACAAACATCTGCTGGCCTCCGTAGCGGATGATCAGTCAATTCGAGTTTGGGATACGAATCCCGGCTGGATTCTGGAACGTACGATTGGAAATATTGATGACCCAAATCTGGTTGCGCACCGGGTCACGTCAGTCGATTTCAACACCGATTCTTCGCAATTGCTGATTGCCAGTGGAATTCCGTCTCGACGCGGCGAACTGCAGGTTTTTAACGTCGCGGATGGAACTCGAGTCCTCTATCTGCCGCAGGCGCATGACGACGTGATCTATGCGGCGAAGTTTTCGCCTGATGGAAAGCGGATTGCATCGGGAGGAGCCGACAAATACTTGCGGACGTTCGACATCGCCACCAGCCAGCAACTGCGTCGGTTCGAAGGCCACACCAGCTATGTCCTCGGAGTCGCATGGAAACGCGACAGCCAAGTCATCGCGACATCCGGCGCGGACAACACGATCAAAGTCTGGGACGCTGAGACGGGTGACCAGCAACGCACGATCGAAAACTTCGGACGCCATGTGACGTCGGTGCAGTACGTCGGCGAGACTGACAATCTGATTTCATCCTGCGGAGATAAACTTGTCCGCATCCATAATGCAGCAAACGGGGGCCTTATCAGAAATCTCGGCGATGTTGCTACGTGGCTTCACGCGATTGCCATAACGCCCGACAACAACATTGCCGCGGCAGGTGATGCAAGCGGCAACGTCTACCTGTGGAATGCCAACAGCGGTCTGCAAATGCACAAGTTAGGACTGCCGAAGCCCTAAGACAGCAATCCATGCGGAACCGGGAGATCGTCGTCTGGCTTGTTTCCCTGAAGTCTTCCCGATGTCTGAGCGTTCGCCCCGAGTCAGCGACCGGCGAACAGACCAAACAGACCATTCTTTTTCTTTGTTGGTTCGTCTGCAGACTTTGTTCCAGATTCAGACGCAGTCAATCGTCGAACCATGTCATTGAGGCTACGTGTCAACCGAGATTTTGGAGCAAACTGACATAGTGTCTGGCCATTGTTACGTGCTCCGACCATGGTGGGATAATCGTTTGGTAATTGCCAAAAAACATTGCGTCCGATGGTTTCCAAGGCCTTATTCAGACTGATGTCGGTCTCCTCAAGACCTGCTCGATTGACAATAATTGCGACCTTTTCTTTGAGGCCGGGCACGCGTTCCAAAAACTGCATGATCCGCACGACGTTGCGCAGGCAGGACAGATCGAGTTGCGTCACTAGCAGCACTTTATCGGAAACTTCCATCACTGAAAGATCTAGGCGACTGAATGACTTGGTCACATCCACAATCAAGTGCGAGAACGTGGCTTTCAACAACGCCAAGATACGTCGAAGGTCATCTGTCTTAATTGGTTCCCCGGTTTCAAGTTCCACGGGGCGTGGCAGGAGATAGACGCCAGAGTCGTGGCGTGTGAGCGAGCGTTTCAACAGACCATAGTCGAGACGGGAGATGTTTTCTGAAACATCGCGAATCGTGTATTCAGGAATGATATCCAGCCAGACGTCGGCATCTCCGAGTGTCAAGTCGAGGTCAATGATCACGGGCGAATTGGCCGGATCCTGAGCGAGGGAGGCCGCAATGTTGACTACGAGTGCCGTGCTTCCGACTCCACCACTGACTCCGGCAATCGTGATGATCTTACCAGCACGCATGGTTCCGTCTGCGGTTGAACCACCAAGCGAGATACGGATTCGGTCCAACGCTGCGATGAAATCTTCCAACTGTAACGGCATATGCAGATACTCTCGTGCGCCGTTACGCATCGCCTGCAGAATCAGGCTGCCTTCCTGACTAGCGCTCACCACGAGAACTGAACAATTCGGAAGTGCTCGGGAAATTTCACCGACCAGCTGCACGCCCTTCGCTTGATTCGCATCCACGTTAATTAATGCGATATCCGGCTGGGTCTGCTGAGCAACATCCATAAAGAACTCGTACCGTGCGCATTCGGCCTCCAGCCAGACGGTATCAATTCCGAGGAGCATTGACTTGAGCGAATTGCGGGTCCGCTCATCCGGATCAACGGTCGCCAGTCGAAGCACGCTTTTCATGTTATGTCTCGGTTAAAGTCCAAATGTACGAATGGGCAAATCTGCACTTGATAGTTTGGGTTATAGTGCGAGTTTCCGTCACTGCATCTTTGGCGAGATCAGACCGGAATGTTTGGAGCGTGAAGTGCCTGACGCAGTCCTTGGTTTCTTCTGGCTCCCGCTAGGCGTGTCTTTGGAATCTTCAGTGACGGTGCGGGATGAACTCACGGGTTTTGTGACTCTTGAGCGTTCCGCATCTGCCGCCGGTGTTTCTGGTGCCAATGTTGATTTAGAATGTCCATAACCCGGCGGGATACAGGAGCCACCATGCTGCCGACAATCCGGGCAGGAGTTCATCAGCATGCCGTGCTGACAATTCTTATGTGTTTCGCTTGGCATGCAATTCTGACAGCCATTTTCACATGCATCCCCGTATTTTGGTACTTCCAGCAGTCCCATGCCAAACAACTCTTTGTCGGTTGGCGTGTCGGTGAACATCCCAGGACCTTGCTGCGGAAATTGATTGGCGGGAGCCGGTGACACGTATTCCGGCGTCACCATAATGATGAGTTCTTTTTCCGATTCGGTGGCAGTTTTACGACTGAAGGCTGCGCCAATATATGGCAATTCACCGAAGAATGGGAGTTTCTGCGTGAGCACGTCCTGCTTCTGTGAGATCAGCCCCGCAATCACCAGTGCTTCTCCGAAATTCATTTCTACCTGTGTATTTGCACTGTTGGTCTTGAACGCGGTAATAGTCGTGCCCTGCACGGTCACGGTATTTGAAAAGTCCTGATCGCGAATGATCGTTTCCACTTCGAGACGCACGCGGCCGTTTCCAAGGATATAGGGCACGGCGTTCATCTGAATTCCATATTCCTTAAACTCAAAACCTGTCGTCCCCAGCCCTGCCGGAATCGGCACGGGAGTTTCACCACCGCTCAGGAAATTTGCGGGGCGTCCATTGTGAGTTACAATCATCGGTGTGGCTTGGGACTTCAGGATGCCTTCCTCGAGCATGGCTTGGATAAACCCGTGAAACACAGAGTTTGGCTTCGTAAACCCGAATGTAACGGATGGGTTTGAAAGGCCTGAAACCGTGGGAGCGGTACCACCAGCTGCCGAAATCAGGCCAGTAATCGGCGTGATCGGCCCCGGGGTGCTGAACAAAAATCCGTCAGGTCGGACGAATGTAAAGTTCATCCCTAGCCGACGGAGTTTCGCACGCTGAACTTCCATGATCGTACATTTCATCAGAACCTGCTGCACACCACCCGTCTTCATGTGATTCATCACGGTTGGATAGAACTGGCTCGCGATCTGCTCGATTTCAATGATATGTTCCGGCTGAGAGACCCATCCGACGAGACGCACTGACTGGTCATTGATCTCTTCGATCGTGATGACGTCGTTGGGATAACTCCGGCGAATTTTGGTTTCGAGGTAACGTACGTCACCTTCCACCATTACTTCGATGCTGTAGTTGCGGCCATGCTCGTCAACAACCTTGATGGTCGTGACGCCGCCGCGGAGAGCATACACGCGAAACTGAGTGGGTGTACCTTCCACCACTTGGACCGTAAGGACTTCGTCATCAAAGTCCATCACGCGTCGAATTTTTGCCGAATGCTCGACGAAGACCGAGAGACGTTCAACTAGCGAAATCTCGTTCCTGCCTTCGCGAATCCGATAGTTATTAGAACTGGATTCACTCTGTGCGGTCGCCGTAGCCGACGGCACTCCAACCAAGATTGTCGCAGCCAGCGTGAAACTGGCAATCATTCTAAGCACTGGCATCCCTACACTCCCAAAGTGCTGAAGAGCGACGCCCGCTGTCAAGCAGGACGTCGCATCCCCAACTCATAACGCGCTCCGCGCGATCGCTCAGAAACCCTGCGTTGTTAGGCATCCATACCCAAGACTTTCGCAGAATTCCTACAGGTCCCAAGCCCATAGCCCGAGTCCGACTTCTTCACTTTGCTTCAATAGTTCCAACATGTGTCAGTTTGCCGATGCAGGTTCTACAGCATCGATGGGCAATTCAATCTCTTCCCGCCGAACCTTTTCGCCTTCGTAGATCTCCATGATCCAGATATTTTGCGTGTCAACCTCAACCATCTGGATTGGTGCGGATGGTTCCGGACCCTTGCTAGGATTTCTTGAAAGTTCCTGTGTCAGAGATTCATCCAACGAAAGTCCGCTCGACTCACCATCATCCGCCCCTAGTTCACGATTCTCCAACACCGATCCATTTTGGTGACCTGCCCCAGCAAATGCACTATTCAGAAATTCCGAAGAAATTTCAGTCTTGCCAGATGCCGTAAGATCGCCATTTGGACGCAACATTGTATGGAGTTCACCAAGTTTCTTTGCCAAATTGACAATCTTCCCCTGTTCAGGCTCCACTAGGAGTGAGATGTTCTTTGCTTGACCGTCCCCTTCCTTGTCGATGCCATAAATCCTTGCGTCCACGGCGAAGATTTCTACAAACTCCATCACGGTAATCATTTTCTTAACGGTGCGCCCGAGGGAATTATCGTCATAACTCAGCAGCAGATCGACGCGATTTCCCGGTCGCATCATCCCGCTGTGCGATGTCGTGGCATCCACCGGAATAGTGACAACAGCCATCCCGCGCGGGATACTGGCCACTGCTCCGACTTCGCCACGTTCCGTCAACTTGCTCTTCAAGATCCAGTCCCCCAACACGACAGGAACCTTCAGTGCACGTTCGGCAACTTCTTCTAAGGACGTCACCGCTCCCGCGGGAGCGGTTTCCGCGGGAACCTCCACAAACGTTGTGTTCGATGCATCCAAGCGACTGCCGACCTGGATGTCTGCTACGGCACTCAGCACTTGGATCTTCTCGACCACCTCTGCAGGTTTCTGACTAATCGCCTTCTTGACGCCAATCATCGCCACAAGTCCACACCCAACGGCGACAATCAGTAGGATCAAAGATTGATGTTTCATATGAGCTGATCTATCTTGGATTCACCCCCACTCCTGAACGACTTCTGAACTTCTGCAGGTCCTGCTGGTTATCAGCATGATCGGCAGTCCGTGCAGAAGCAGTTTAAATAGCGCAGGTAATCCATCCCCATCAGGATCTTCATCGGCACGGCAGAAAAGCCCGCTTCATCTAATGCTGGTGGGTTTGCCAATGTTGCTGATCTAACCCGGATGATTCGGAAGATCAGAATCTTCTGTACCGAAATCCGGTGATAGTCGTGACTTTTTACGGCGACTCGACAACACATCGGTCGCTTTTCGGCCTAGAAATTTCAGACAGAGACTGGCAGATCCTGCCGCTCCCTGCCAGTGTTTTGTTAAATCATCCCTTGGTACAGGAAGTAGCCGATCGTGCCGATGCAGATCGGGATGCCGTAAGGCAAGAGCATCATCGTGGGCTTGCGTTCAGCCGCGATGCGAGACAACTCAGAGGGATTTTTAATGATCATCCATTCACTGAGGATCAGGAGAAAGTTTTCGTAGTGATGCCTCATCGTGCCTTTCCGCACGACCATCAGGATCGACATGACGGCTCCTACAACGGTAGATACGCAGAATGCGGCGAACGTGATTTCCCATCCCAACCATGCACCAATCCCAGCCATCAGCTTAACGTCGCCCGCACCCATTCCACCGACGGCATAGAGTGGCAGAAGCGTCAGTAACCCCACGCTCATCCCCAGCAAACCAGCGCCGAGGCCACCAAGACCCCCGACGCATGTGCAATAGACGAGTCCGGCGAGAATCATCGGAAACGTGATCCAGTTGGGGACTTTCAGTTCACGGCCGTCAATCCAAGCTGCAAGAATCAGAATGGCTGACACGGTTTTGACGTGCCAATTTGTCAGCAAAAATTCTGTAAATTCCATGGCGTAATTCCTTTTTGTCAAACTGCGCGTAGTTATGAGTTATTGCGGTGGGGGGACCACCGTGGGGTGAATATCGACGAGATCAGGGGCCTGCAGGGGCAAATAAATTGCCCAAGAGAAAGGCCAGAATCAGAGTCAGCATGGCGGTACCCTGAATAAGATCTGCCGGCGACAGTTCTATCCAATATGGCAGCATGTTTTGACTCCTATTTGTTGAGTGAGGTAAGCTTTCAAGAGGAGAGACAAAAATTGAACTCCTCTTCTCATCTACTGATCACGTCAGAAAACTTGCTACTTTGTTAAATTTGGTGTTGGCCCTGCTGCCGACAGCTGAGACGGCTGCCAGACATACAACGATGATCAGGGCCAACATGACCGCGTACTCAACTGCCGTTGGGCCATCTTCAGATGCAATGAACTGCTTAACACTGGTTACCAACTTTTTCATCTTAAATTTCCGTCCTGTCTTGGATGTCTTGGATGTCTTGGATGTCTTGGATGTCTTGGATGTCTTGGATGTCTTGGATGTCTTGGAAACTAGACTCCACCCAGCCAGAAATCAGTCCGGCGAGTGAAGCGGCGTCAGCCAGTACCTCGTTTTTATCCCGGCAGACTGACGCATGGCGCTCACCAAATGTCTCACCCATTACCGCGCGAGGTATCATTGGCAGCCGCCATTCGGTTTCTGCAACACAGTTCAAGATGGCTCAGATTTTGAGCAACTCGAAAAAGAACATTCCGAGATTCTCTCTCATCCAGTTCTACCCAGAACACTTGCCCTAACCAATAGCCCGCTTTCGCTTTCTGCCTGCAGGCAACCCGCCGTTGCGGTTTATGATAGCATTGATGATACTTTGTTAAACTTGGTGTTAGCGTTGCTGCCGACAGCTGAGACGGCTGCGATGCACACCACGATGATCAGGGCCAACATGACCGCGTACTCAACTGCGGTTGGGCCGTCTTCAGATACGATGAACCGCTTAACAC
>QWQG01000062.1 GCA_003670925.1 Planctomycetota bacterium
GTGGTGTGCGGCCAAATTCGCCGGCCCATAAAATCAGCGTGCTGTCGAGCATGCCGCGTTGCTTCAAATCTTTCATCAGGGCCGCGATAGCGCGGTCAGTTTGGCGTGCGTTCTTTTCATGTCCGGCTTTTAGACCACCATGCTGGTCCCACGTTCCATTCGAAAGTCCATAAGGACAATTTACTTGGACGAACCGCACGCCGGATTCCACCAACCGCCGGGCACGGAGACATTGTCGCGCGTAGAGCCGTGTGTTCTGATCGGGATCGTCGAGACCATACAGTTCGCGGGTTGATTTCGTTTCCTGCGATTCATCGAGCACGTCGGGCACCAGCGTCTGCATACGTGCGGCGAGTTCATAATTTCGAATCGCGCTTTCGACCGCATCATTGCTGCCAAGAGTCGCAGAAAAATTTGAATCCTGCTGACGTAGCAGATTCAGTTTTGCCCGTTGAAGTTCAAGTGATCCTGCCGGTAACAGGTTGTCCAGAGGCGCGCCATCCGCTTTAAGAATGGTGGCTTCATAACTGGCGGGCAGAAACCCGCTGCCAAACGCTTCCAGACCACCCACCGGAACATGGCCAAAACTTAGTACCACATATCCCGGTAGATTTTCAGTTTCGTTTCCAAGCCCGTAACTCACCCACGATCCGAAACTTGGGCGACCCGCACGATTGCTTCCCGTATGTAACAATAACACCCCGGTCGCATGAATGGGCAAATCCGCTTTCATAGATCGAATTACGGCAATGTCATCGGCACAGGACGCGATGTGAGGAAACAACTCGCTAATCCACATGCCGCTGGCGCCGTGCTGCGCAAATTTCCACGGACTTTTTACCCACTTCCGCGACGCATCACCGCTCCACTGTTCGCCTTCCCGCGCCGCGAGTGCTGGTTTAGGGTCGAATGTGTCGACGTGTGAGACTCCGCCGTCCATAAAGAGAAAGATGACATTCTTTGCCGGGCCGGAAAAATTGGCTTGCGATTCAGTCGCGCCAAATCCGCGTTCCTGAGTCAACGCCGACAACGCTACCATTCCGAATCCGGTGGTACTGGCTTGAAGCAATTGACGACGGCTGAGCGGTGCAGGTGCTCGACCGGGGCAGCGTGAACGATGTGCGGAGAACTGTGGCATGATTACGGTATAAAAATGAATTCTTTGAAATTAAAAATTGCGTGTGCCGCGTCTTTCCAAATGGATCGATTTGACATGATCTCGGTGTCACTTACGCTGTGAATTTTGGCAAGGTCGTTGATCGTCTGTTCAAACCGTTGAAGTTCTGACGACGACGGTGGGCGGCCCAAAGCAGACTTGAACATCTGCGTTTGGCGCTCAGCAATATCTATCCTACCGTCTGCGACGAGTGATTCCGACCAGCGATCAGCCATGGCCAGTACGAATGGATCATTCAGCAGTGCTAGGCTTTGAGCAGGCACGTTCGAGGCATCGCGACGCCCCTGGGCAATCTTGCCGCCTGGCAGATTAAAGGCACTTAAAAACTGGGCGGCCTCCATCAATTGAAATTTAATGTAAATGCTGCGCCGCCCGTCGCCGTCGAGCGGCCCGAGGTACAAGCGTTTTTCTGTGTCAGCCGTCGCTCGATAGGGATGAATACTTGGTCCGTACATGGTGTTATCCAGTCGGCCGGAAACCTCCAGAATACTGTCTCGAATCACTTCCGCTTCCGCCCTTCGCGCGGGATACCAAGATAGCAACAGATTGTCTGGATCTTTCTCCCGACTGTCTGCTGACGGCGCGGCGGATGATTGAAACGCACGACTGAGGATCAGGGAACGAATTAATTTCTTCATGGACCACTGATCTTTGACAAACTGCGTGGCAAGATGATCGAGAAGTTCTGGATGCGATGGCAATTCCCCGACATGTCCAAAATCGTCCAACGTGCCGACAATGCCATTTCCGAATAGCCAATACCAGATCCGATTGACCATGACGCGCGACGTGAGTGGATTGCCCGATCCCACGATGGCCTCCGCGACGAGGGCGCGGCCGCTGCCTTCGGCCGGTGTAGGAATTATTGGTCGCGAATAGACTGTTGCAGTTGCCTGATCCGGCTCGTCCGACTGCGTTGTTCGCACGGCCTCCAAATATCGGCGATGAACGACATCGCCAGGTTTTGTATATTCGCCCCGTGTCAATACCGGTTGATCAAACCCTGGCCCTTCATCTGCCATCCCAGGCATGGTTGAAGGAAGCGTAATCTGCTTCGCTTCAATGTCACGGTACTTGGCGATCAGCTCCGCTAGCCGAGGCGTCGCGTCAGCTCGGTTCGACAAGACACCCTTGGCCAGCATCCATTCAAGCCAGCGAACATCGTCGTTGGTTGCATCGCCCGATTCGAACCTAGCAACAACATTCGCCGCGATCTCTGTATAGTGCCCGGCCAACTGATCCGGGGAGTGCACGGCATCGCCCGCGAAAAGTCTTGCCACATACGCGGCTTCGTCGCGCGGCATTTCGGCTCCATCATGAGCAACCACACGTCGTACGCCCCACCAAGTGCGGGGGTTCTTTGCGTGGTCCCCGTGCGGCAGTCGCTGGTTTTCCGTATCTTTGCTGAGCGTACCCAACGGATCCGGAAACTTAGGATTGTCCCAGAACGTCAGCAGTTCCGCATACGGATGCAGGGGCTGAGTCCCTTCCTGAAAATCAACGGTGACCCACGACCATTCCGGATGATGAATCGAATGTTGATTCGTATAGTTTAATTGGCAATTGTTGAAGACTAATCGAGCCAAGCTAAATCCGCCGCCCATGACTTCGAAACTCAATTTACCATGGGTCCGCTGAATCGGAGGCGATCTGAATGCTCCGTTCAATTTGTCCGATACGCCAAACGTATAGACGCCAGCCGATAGCACATGCCGAATGGCCGCATCACCTTCTGTCGCGACGTTGAAGTCGCCGGGATTTGACTCCGGATGACGGAGTCCCATGCCATCCGCCTTCCAGCCTGCCAACTTGCTGTCACCAAAGTCCGCAACGGTGGAAAATTGTGCCGTGTTGAAGGCCGCGTGCTCAGCAGACCGGGCTGCGTATTCTGTCGCAGCAGACAGCCATGTCTCGGTGACGCTGCCATTCGGCGTCGCCGCATTTTTTGTCAATCGGCTCCATGCAAACAAGGGATCGGTGGCGGCGAGGACACCATCACCAGCCGCCGCCAGCAGCGCGTTGAGCTTGTCGAGATTCAGCGCGGCGGCATCGCGTTTCCAGATGTCCGAAAGTTCCGTGCGAATGGATTGCTTCAATTCCACAAGTTGATCCATGGCCACGGCATTGACGGTGGCGTCATCCAGTGTGTGTTGGACTGATCGCGAGCTACGGAGAACTCCCAGCAAGGCGTGATAATCTTTAGTTGAAACGGCATCGATTTTGTGATCGTGACACCGCGCACATGCCACGGTCGTCGCCTGAAATGCTTTCGTAAGCGTATCCAGTTGGTTATCTACGACATCGTAACCAATGCTTCCGAACAACACACAACTGTCATGATTCACTTCGCCGAAACGATAAAACGCAGTTCCAATCACGGACTCATTAAATCGCCCCGACGGATTATGACGAGGAGTCGCCAACAGATCGCCCGCGATATGCTCACGCACAAACTGATTGTAGGGCACATCATCGTTGAACGCTCGAATCAGATAGTCCCGATAACGCCACGCATATGGGACATCATAATTCCATTCGTTGCCGTGCGTTTCCGTAAATCGCACGACATCCATCCAGTGCCGCGCGAAACGCTCGCCGAACTGCGGCGATGCCAGTAAGTGATCGACTAAATTCGCATACGCACCGTCCCGGTCATGTTGACTGGCTTTCACAAACGCGACGACATCGTGTGGCAGTGGAGGGATGCCTGTCAAAACTAGCGTTGCGCGGCGAATCAATGTTTCCGGCGACGCCAATCCGACAGGCGTAATTTGCGCTGCCCCCATTCGATGGCGGAGAAATCGATCAATCGCCGAGCTGCTCCACGCGATATCATTAACTTCCGGCACCGGGGGATTTGTTATCGGTTGCAGGCTCCACCATTTTTGCCGCTCAGTAAACGTTTCTTCCCACGTCTTACGAATCGTCGCCGCACTTTTTTCTAGGCGTGGGTCGAATGCTCCACTCTGCACCCATGCTTCAAGATCCGCAATCTCCGCCGCAGTTAGCTTGCCACCTGCATCCTTCGGAGGCATTTGCACCTCAGGATTATCCCCCCGCACGGCGATGATCAGCAAACTCGCACTCGCATCGTAAGGCACAATTGCCGGCCCGGAACTACCACCGAGTTCCCATCCCGCTTTTGAATCGAGCAGTAATTCTCCGTTCCGTTCTGTCTCTACGCTGTGGCATTCATAGCAACGATTGATCAGGATTGGCCTGATCCGAGATTCGAAGAAGGCAGCACGGTCATCAACATCTGCGTCGGGATTGCCTAGGAGCACAGAAGCTGGGACAAAAAACGACATGAGACTTAGAAAGGAACGCGTCAAATAGGAGGTGCGAAGCATATTCATGGCAATTACATTAGAGAGATGACGGTGGTGTCGTCTGCACAATTTCGTCACGAATATCCACACGCTCGCGAGGCAACTTGCAGAACCTCCGGCGAACATGGGCGGATCATGCAATCATGGGAAGCAGCTTCAGTGACAACTCACGCTTTCCCAAGATAAGTTGTTAGCCACTTAACTTCAAGTTGTTAGCCACTTAATTTCAATGAAGGCACTTCAGCCGAACTGAATTCCCTGAGCAAGCGGCAGAGATGTTGACCAGTTGATCGTGTTGGTCTGGCGGCGCATATAAGCTTTCCATGAATCAGATCCGGATTCACGTCCACCGCCCGTGTCCTTTTCACCGCCAAATGCTCCGCCGATTTCTGCACCGCTCGTGCCGATGTTGACATTGGCAATGCCGCAGTCAGAACCCGCAGCGGAAAGGAATTTTTCTGCGGTGATCAAGTTAGTTGTAAAAATGGAACTCGACAATCCCTGCGGCACATCGTTGTGCATGGTGATTGCCTCGGCGAGATCGCGGTAACTCATCAGATACAGGATCGGCGCAAATGTTTCCTGTCGCACCTGATGTGATTGAGTCGGCATCCGGATAATTGTAGGCGCGACGTAGTTGCCCGGCTGAGTGTTCATTGTTTGGCCACCACAGAGGATCGAACCGCCTTCGCTGACAGCCTGCTGAATGGCCTGGAACATAATGGCGACCGATCGTGGCGAGACAAGCGGCCCCATGAGTGTCGTGCGATCCAGCGGGTCACCGATTTTCACCTGTGCATAGGCCTCTAAGAGCCGCGTCTGAACCTCTTCGATGACGGATTCATGCACCAGTAAACGTCGAGTCGTCGTGCAGCGTTGGCCGGCGGTGCCGACTGCTCCAAACAGAATGCCGCGAATTGCCAGATTAAGATCAGCATCTGGTTCGACAATAATGGCATTGTTGCCACCCAGTTCCAACAAGGTCTTGCCCATGCGCCTACCAACGACCTCCGCAACATGTTTGCCCACCTCGCAGGAACCTGTGAAACTGATGAGCGGCAACCGACGATCTTCAAGCATCCGCTGCGCGACGTGCTCGTTTGTTCCAATGGTTAGATTGAAGAGTCCATCAATTTTATGATCGGACATCAGGTCGTTGCAGAGATGCTGCACGGCGATTGCGGTAAGCGGAGTCATTGGTGACGGTTTCCATATCATGGTGTCACCGCAGACAGTGGCAAGGGCCGCATTCCAACTCCAGACCGCCACCGGGAAATTGAAGGCACTCATGATGCCGATTGGTCCGAGGGGATGCCATTGTTCATACATTCGATGGCCGGGACGTTCAGAGTGCATCGTGCTGCCGCAAAGTTGGCGGGAAAGCCCCGTGGCGAAGTCGCAGATGTCGATCATCTCCTGAACCTCACCAATGCCCTCCGCGCGAATCTTCCCCATTTCCAGAGACACCAGTTCACCGAGCGGTTCGCAAAAATCACGCAGACGATTACCGAGATCCCGAATCAACTGCCCCCGGAGCGGGGCCGGCACGCTGCGCCATTTCAAGAATGCAGCCTGAGCCCGGGTAACGACCACATCGTACTGAGCGGCATCCGCCAACATCACATCAGCAATAGCTTCGCCGGTCGCTGGTGAATACGACGTGAGTCGTTCCGTACCGGATTCCCACAAGCCTGCTCCGGAACAAGCCCCAGCGTTGACAGCTAGGATGCGAAGTTTCTTCAGTAAAGCGTTCATAGGTGATTTAACGAAGGTCGCACAACGGGATGTGTTGCCTCTGCCTAGTCAGCGCGATGGGCTGGATCATTCGCCACATTGTACCATGCGTGCGAGGGGAGTGAAAACCACAAGGCGAGACGACGACTTTAGCCAAAATTTGATTCGTATTTTTCCCCAACGAATCTAGTAAACACTGCTAAGTTTGCGGCAATTCACGTGTGATCGTCCGGATTCTGGACACGATCGTTTATTCTCCTAGCAGCTTTACACTTGCGTTTGTGCCTCAATTCCCGACACTTCGCCAGTCTGAGAGAGTTTCAGGCATTTATCATATAAACCAATGACAGGATTTGAGAGCCGACATGAGCAAAAATCGCCAACCTGAGGTTACAGCCGCGATCAAGGATATCGACTTCGATAAGCATACTTATCAAATCGAGCTGAAAACAAATCAAGGTCGCATCCTGCTGAACATGCTGCCGGACGATGCCCCGGGACATTGTAAGAACATGCTTGGTCTCGCCCGGATTGGATTTTACAACGGCGTGACATTTCATCGCGTGATTAAAGGGTTCATGATTCAGGGAGGTTGTCCGCTCGGAACCGGAACCGGGGGCCCAGGTTATACGATTAAGGCCGAATTCAACAAGACGCCGCATGTCGCCGGTGTGCTGTCGATGGCGCGCACGAGTGATCCAAATTCAGCAGGTGGCCAGTTCTTTATCTGCCTAGGGACTCAAGCATCTTTGGATCGCCAATATACGGTTTTCGGTAAGACCGCCGATGATGCGAGCCTCGAAGTCGTCAAAAAGATCGGCTTGCTACCTACCGATCACAGTGACAAGCCGAAACAACCCGTTGTGATTGAAACGGCAACAGTGATCTGCACGCCGCAATAAGTCAATCCTTGCCGCGCGGCCGACGGAACCCACATTCGCAGGTTGGCATCACCAACCATTGTCAGGCTGCGTTGGTTGGTATGACCGGGAGGCTGGGATCCGCGCCAGGACCCATCTTCAAGCGCCATCGGGATTGCTTCTTGAGTGAGGCACTGTGAGTCGCTAGGCTTTGCCGAAGTAATCCTACCTTTCTCCGATCCGCCTTCCCTCCGGAGAGTTCTGATGTCGTCCAACTCGCGTCCTGCACATTGTTCCATTGCGGCGCAACATGCGGGGCATTCATTCGGCAATTTTTTTGGGAGGACGCGGGAAGGCGTTTTTCTGGACACCCGTCGTTCGATGCTGAAAGCCGGCATGGCGGGTATCGGAGGCCTGTCGCTGCCTCGTCTCATTCAGGCTCGGACTGAAGGTGCGGTATCCGGCAAATCCGTGCCCTCTGGAAAAAGCGTGATCCTGCTGTGGATGGCAGGCGGGCCAAGTCATATCGACACATGGGACAGCAAACCTGACCGGCCATGGATCAATCGCGGGCCGTTTGGTGTCACTCAGACAAAACTGCCGGGTGTCGTCATTAGTGAGCATCTGCCAAAGCAGGCCGCGATGCTCGATAAATTTACGATTATCCGCTCGGTGGATTCGCGGCACAGTAACCATGAACCAAACATGGTGTTTCAAACGGCAAACCTGACAGCCGAACCTCGCGTCAATCCGGAAGCCGTGAAGTATCCGTCGCTGGCGTCTGTCGTGGCCAAACATCACGGGGCCAACGATCCGACGATGCCACCCTATGCGGCGTTCATGAAGTCTCGATCTCATCTGGCATTCGCCGGCTATCTCGGTAAGCAATACGATCCGTTTATTTGTGACAAGGCCACGACGCTCCCGGTTTATACAGACGTCGGAGTGGACACGGGCCACGTGACAGGTGGGGATTTATTTCAAATGCCGAAGGGTCTGTCCGAATCCCGCCTGCATGAACGCCTCAGTCTGTTGCAGCAGTTTGATCAGATGAAGGCCGGACTTGACCAAGATGGGTCGCTGGCGGCATTGAATTCCTATCAGCAACAAGCGGTTGATCTGCTGCTTGGTGAACGTGCGCGCAAGGCCTTCGATGTGAAACAGGAAGACCCGGCGGTTCGCGAGCGTTACGGAAAGCACCTGTGGTGTCAACAGGCGTTGATTGCACGGCGGCTCGTCGAAGCCGGTACGACGTTCGTGACTCTGGACCTGAGTTACCATGGTGCGTCAGGGACTTGGGATACGCATGGCGACAATATTCCGCCCTATGGAGGCATTTCTAAAGGTCTTGGGCCACTGCTGCCATTGTTCGACCATTTGATTACGACACTGGTGAGCGATCTTGAAGAGCGTGGCTTGCTGGATAAGGTGATTGTGATTGCCATGGGTGAATTTGGCAGATCTCCAAACATGGGCACGCAAGACAGCACCGACGGGCGTAATCACTGGCAGGAAGTCATGTCCATGTGCATTGCCGGTGGTGGCCTGCGGCATGGTCAGGTGATCGGAGCGACTGAAGCCGATGGTGGTTCAATCAAGGAACGTCCGGTGACCCCGGCTGATCTGGCCTCCACCATTTTTCGTTACTTCGGCGTGCCACAGGACGTGCAATACACCGATCACCAAGGCCGACCGCGTTTTGTCGTGGATGGCGGCAGCCCGATCGCCGAATTATTCTGACGGTTTGCCATGCACACTGCGTCGAAACGATCAGAATCCTAGAATCCTGCAGACGGAGCATGAGGCCGTATCACTTAATTTTCACCCCGCTCGGTGCCAAGGTGATCTACGTCGGCCAGATCCTGAGGTCGTCCCGCTGCCACTTTGCTGCGAATCAAGTCCGAGAGACTTACGAATGAAACCTGCTGGCCTGCCGTGAGGACAATGTTTCGCGCTTCGTACGATTCAGCAAACTGCA
>QWQG01000155.1 GCA_003670925.1 Planctomycetota bacterium
GCTGTGCGACTCGCATCCTTACTAGACATAGACTACGACGGTGCAATTTCAGATGCGGAACTCAAGGCCTCTTGCCGGACGCTGCGATTTCGCGACCTAGACAATGATGAAACGTTCAGTGTTTCTGAACTTTTGCCGTACCGCGATCCACGTAGTCAGAACGTCGCAGTCGCGCCGGATGCTGTGAACCTCCCGTTCCTCCACGTGACTGATCGCGATTCTGCTCAAGACGCCGCATCACGCATCATGCAACGGTACGGCAATGAACAACAATTGTCAGCGGTTATGCTCCGTCAACGCGACGGAATCGAGACGACTCCCAGCGCATCGAATGAATTCCTTTCAATGGACGACCTGCGGGGCGTGATCGAGAAGCCTCGCTTCCACCTAGTCATGGTGGTGAGTCTGTCGGTCAAGGCAAATACCAGCAGCATCAAAGTCGATGTCGCTCGTGGAGCATCTGCGTTCTGCAAACCGGCCGCAGAGCAGGCGTTCGGAGTATACAGGATGGTCATCGATGGTCTGCCGTTGACAGTGCAGGCGCTTGGTGGTAGCGCTAACGACCGTAAAAGTACGCAGGGATATCTTGGGCAGACGTTTGTCATGTCGGACGGCGACCAGAATCAGTACCTTGACGAAACCGAATTTTCCGGGATGAAAGAAGCCATGATTCGTGCCGGCGTCCGAACAGATTTTGCCGCCGTTGATTTTGACGGCGATGTCATGGTGACGCGCGACGAAGTGTTTTCGTTTGCCAAACGCGACCAGATGGTTAACGCAAGTCGTGTGGAAGTCTCTGTTAAACAGGACGGCAAGACGCTCTTTGGATTATTGGACAGCAACGGTGATCGACGCTTGTCTGCTCGAGAGATGCGTGCCGGCCCAGAGATTCTGCATACCTATGACTTCAATCAGGACAATAAGTTTGCGGATTCTGAACTGGGGACGGCGTTCATCCTTGCCATCAGCTTGGGACGCCCGGAATTTCGACGGATGTCCGGTCAGACTGCCAACAGTTCGATGCCGATGGGCAGTGCAGATGGCATTCTACCGAGGCCAGAATCAATGCAAGGACCGGAATGGTTTCGTCGGATGGACCGCAATCAGGACGGTGATGTTTCGCCGCGTGAGTTTTTGGGCACAGGTCCCCAGTTCAAGCAAATCGACGTCGATTCCGATAAACTCATTTCCGCCCCTGAAGCGATGTCAATTGATGACACGCCATAAGATCGCTGAGCTAACTCCGCGGGGCCAACAGTCGCGTGAAACCTGCTTCGATTACATCCTGAAGTGGGCAGGATGCATGGTTCATTTTTGACGATGCCGCCTACCAAAAAACATCTCCATTAAACCCGGGTTCGGTCGAGTTTATATTTCCCTCGTCTGGCAAATTATGCGACGTAGCGCTACGGACCTCGCCACTGTGCCGGAGTCGTTTTCACCTCTTGCGTCACTAATGGCTGAGGACGGTTGCCACGCCCTGTATGCAATTGCCCACCCGAGTTTTCCGGTTGGCTCGTCTGCATTTGAGGTACTGCATGCGACACGGTTTGGAGCGAATTATGGTCTCCGGACTTCACTTTTGGTTGACTAGCCTGGATCGCCATGTCGGATCTATCCGGTTTTTCAATCATCGCCGCTCGCAACTCGGGTGGCTTAGCATGATCCGACGAATCTGCTTCGCTCGACACGTAAGACGGCACGAGACTAGAGGCCGAAGTACTGCGTGTTGATGTGGCGTGGAGACGTGGCGTCGCAAATGACGTTGGTTCAAATTGATCGGTGGTCGCCTCTTTTGACGCGATTATAATGGCATCTGTTACTGGATTCGCAGAAGGGTATACTGGGGGTGAAGTTCGAGCTCGCGAATTATGCGGTGACAACTGCGCCAGCATCGCATGAGTCTTCTCCGCAGTGCCAGCATCAGGATGCGTCAACAATGCATTTTGAAACCACTCGGCAGCATCAGCATCATTCCCCTGCCCATGCAGCACGTAGCCAATGTTGTAGTTGGCAGCCGACTCGCCAACGGCGTAGGTCAGGTGCGACAGGGCTTGGTCGTAGCGATGGCTGCGGGCGAATGCGATACCAAGTTCATAGCGACACACTTGGTTTTCTCGGTCAATGGCGGATGCATCTTCAAACGCAGCAATCGCCTTCTGCCAGTCTTCTTGGTGCGTGTAGAGTCTGCCAAGTTCGAGGCGTACAGGTGCGTTGGTTGGTCGCTGCCCTGCCACTTCCGTCAAGATATCTTCCGCCTGCTGCACACGACCGCATGCAAGTTCAATCCGCGCTAGACCTAACTGTGCTTCAATGTTGTCGGGATAAGCGATCAGAAGTTCACGATATTTCTTGCGTGCTTCTCCATATTCGCCAACATCTTCCTGCCATCGCGCCCACGCAAGCAGTGTTCCTTCCGGATTCTTCTTGAAGACTTTCTGCGCTTCAAGAAATTCTGGACTGAGACCAGATTCCGACGCAGACCCCGCATCACCCTTGCGGAAATCAAGCGATGCAAATTTGTCCCGAAACGGTATCTTCTGTCCGTTGATGGCGCAACCAGGACAAAAGTTCAGTCCAATTGCTAACAGCACCAGATTTAGTCTTTTAAGTTTCATACAGCACCTCCTTGTGCGCATTGCCCGTCTCGGTCTTCGTCCGCTGCAGATCGCTACCTTCAGCGGAAAATCCGACTTCGGAATATTTTGGGGTTCCCTCCCAGCAGCGCTCAAGGGAATTCGGCAGTTTGACGCACTAGCCCCGACAAACGAGGATCATTTGCTATTCCAATGTCGTGTTGCAGGATCATGGATTCTGGTGCCTCACAAACAAAAAAACGCAATGGCCGAAACCACTGCGTCCATGATGATTGCGAATTTCTGGCGAGCGGAAATTACGGCGAAGTCGTACCTGCCCCAGCCGCGCCGCTTGCTGCGCCTGCAGACGAGAGACGTGGCGATGGAATTGTGCTGTTATACATCGAATTGATCGCTTGCACCTCCAACGCCGCGCGGCTCTGCTCTTGGCATTCACGAATTGTAATTGGGATGTGAGTGTCGCCAACAGACAGAGCGGAAAAAGCGGTATTTACAATTTCAAGCCGAACTGCATCCATTTCTGAATTGTGAGTCGACTGCACATAGACTGCCCGACGTTCCTGCGGAACAACATAAACGATGCGTTCAAGATGCAATTCACCAGCTCGCGTCAGCATATTGGTATTCGCGTCAAAGTGGCGATTGTAGATTGTGGTCTCTTCCTGCCACCCCAGCGACACTTGCATGTCAATCATGTCCCGCACTGCCTGTCGGTCTTGACACACATAGGGCAGAGGCCAGTAATGTTGGCTGTGGTAGATGTGAGCATACGGTTGCTTAGGTTCGGTAGATCGCGGACTTGCCGGCCAGATCTTGCCTTTTTTGCACTTTTGGCGCTGCCCTGGTGGGAGCAATGCTTTCTCAGCCCACCACTCATCTGAACCAGGCTCGTGGCAGCTTGTTTTGTCCGTATGTCCAAAAAATTGCGGACCGCTCGCACAGCCCTGAATCGCTCCTGCGATTAAGAGAGCCAACGGAAAAGCTAGCTTCCTCATAGCACAATCCACTCGTAACGCTGAGGTTTATTCATCAAGCTGACCTCCAAGTCAGCGACCTCCGTGTTCGGCAGATTCCGCCCATTGACGTTAACCGCGCATGATTCCACTGAGGATTCATCACTCTCTTTCGGCGATTGACATTGCACCGTTACAATGAAACCCGCCGCAAGCCGCAAATCTGTTACTGATGAAGCGGCAAAACGGGAATGGACACGACAATATGCCCATCTTCTCATGATGCATTTAAGGCCGTGTGACTTACAATTCCGCGCTAACCGCAGAGAAATGTTGCGCGCGCACCTAGATGCAGGATGCACTTTCCTGCCAATGGCTGCTATTCTTTCCATGTTAACACTTGAGATTACGACGTTTCGTGCGGCGCATTAACGATGCCGCCTTTCTCGTACACCTTCTGAAACCGACGCAAAGTCTCCGATGATTTTTCTGCTCGACAATTATGATTCGTTCACTTTTAACCTTGTGCAGCGGATTGGCGAAATCGATCCGTCGGCTGAAATTCGTGTCGTACGAAATGATCAGATTTCCATCGAGCAGATTGAAGCATTGTGTCCTACACGTATCGTCATTTCACCCGGCCCCTGCACTCCGTCCGAGGCAGGTCTCTCGCGAGAAATCATCGCCCACTTCGGACCGACAATACCAATTCTAGGTGTATGTCTTGGCCATCAATGCCTTGCGGAGGTGTACGGGGCTAAAGTTGTCCGAGCTGATCGCCTGATGCATGGCAAAACGTCCCTGATTTCTCACTCAGCCACGGGCGTCTTTTCAAATCTGCCCAATCCCTTTCAGGCGACGCGTTACCATAGCTTGATCGTGCCCAAAGATACGGTTCCGGATTGCCTCGAAGTCACGGCATGGGTGAATGACGACGGGCAGTCATTCGAGGTGATGGGGCTGCAACATAAAGAATACCCAGTTCACGGTGTGCAGTTTCATCCTGAGAGTTTCTTGACCGAACACGGCTACGAATTGCTGCGAAATTTTCTACGAATCTAGCCACGGTGCGGACGTAGCCGAGGTGCCAATGCTGACCCAGACTTGTCCTTTCTCCCCTGTCGTCAGGGGAGAAGGTGGCCGACAGGCCGGATGAGGGGTTTTGCCGATGCAAATCCTGAAGAATTAAAAGGAGCTTGAAGACGTGACTTCGCAAGCCGCACCGAGGTCTCCTAGTGCCTGAAAATTAATACGAGAATCTCAGTACCGATTCAAATCGCAGCAATCGAGTGCAATGAAGCCGTAGTCGCTGATTGACAGACGGCCCCTTGAACGCATAAGGTTTGATCCGACAACCGAGATCGCGTTTATTCTAGACGGCAGTATTTCGCTGCGAAATACCCCCCTTGGCTCCTGCCCGATTTGATTGAGGACGACGAAATGAACAGATCTACCAGGAGATCGTTTTTACGCTCATCCAGTGCCGCCGTGGCAACGGCATTCGCTGCGCCCATGATTCTGCCGCGCCGCGTGTTTGGTGCGAATGAACGGATTGCAATTGGTGCCATCGGTGTTCGAAATCAGGGAGCTGGAAATGTAAAACGTTTCCTTGCGGCAGGCGCGGATATCGTTGCAATTTGCGACGTGGATTCAAAGGTTGCCGCCGCGGGGACTGCGATTGTCTCCGAGAACGGTCCGACTCCGAAAATCTTTGGTGACTACCGACAACTGCTGGAAGACAAGAGGATCGATGCCGTCGTCATCACAACGCCCGACCATTGGCATGCGCTGATGACGATCGACGCGTGTAAAGCAGGCAAAGACGTCTATTGTGAAAAGCCGCTCTCACTCACAATCGCAGAAGGTCGTCGCATGGTTGCGGCAGCTCGCGAACACCATCGCATTGTGCAGACAGGGTCGCAGCAGCGCTCATCTCCGGAATTTTGGAAGGCCTGCATGCTGGTCCGCAATGGCTTCATCGGCGAAGTGACAGAAGTTCTCGTTGGAATACCAGGGCCGAATCATCCAGGGTCGATCGGCCCTGAAGAAGTTGTTCCGCCTGAACTGGACTACCAGATGTGGCTTGGCCCGGCACCTTTCAAGTCGTACCACGGTAAACGAGTCCACTACAACTTTCGTTTTTGGTGGGATTACTCCGGCGGTCAGATGACCAACTTCGGGGCTCATCATCTGGATATCGCTCAATGGGGACTGGGGATGGACCACAGTGGTCCTGTGGCTGTGGATGGAACCGCGGAATTTCATCCGCAGATGCTGCATGAAGTCACTGAAAAATGTCGCCTCACATATACCTACGCAAATGGAGTCCGAATGACATTGGGGCAGGGGCAAGCGGATATAGCCGAGGGCACAACCTTCATCGGCACAAAAGGTCGAGTGACTGTTGGGCGAGGCACGCTCACCACGGAACCGGTAGCGTTAACCACATCGCCGTTGGATGCCGTTGAACTGATTCAACTGTATCGCAGCGTTGATCATACACAAGATTTTCTGGATTGCATGCGGAGTCGCGCGTTGCCAATTTGCGATGTCGAAATTGGTCATCGATCCGCGACCGTCTGCCATTTAGGAAATCTGGTTGCGCGCCTCGGACGTCCGGTGACATGGGATCCGAACACCGAAACTTGCCCTGGGGATGCAGAAGCCCAATTCATGATCGACCGCACGTATCGCGCGCCGTGGACTCACTAATGCCCTGTTCCAAGTTGGTTGAAACGATTTTCAGAACGTTGATCAGGCCGCAAACCCGTGTTTATTGCTTGTCAATTAAAGCGGCAGCAGAAGACTTCCATTTCCACTCAATCATCTGCTGAACTTCCGCCGTTGTCTGGAATTCCCACGCAATCTTTGTACCTTCTGTGTCTGTCGCTTCGATTTGATATGTCTGCCCCTTCTTTAGCACTGCCTCAAGGAAATCGTTGGTGTCTCTGGTCTCGTCGCGAGTTTTCCCTAGAGAATTTTTCGGGACATTGACCGGGGAAGACGCATTGGTGCCCTCTGATAGTTGAACTTGCAGGGCGACGCGTTTGCCAGACTCATTTCGCGCTGAAAACAGAACTCGCGCAAAACCCTCTGGGAGATCGACTCGCTTGTTGACGTAGCGCTCCGTGACGTTGACTGCGTGAATGGAATCGTCACTCGGATTCCATGGGAGCGGGAAATTGATCCCTGATGGTTCGTACCGAACCGCGTAGATGCTGCTCAATTTGCTTTCCGGATCCGCCAGCGCTGCGTCGCTAGTGAACCAAGCGTGATCGAGGCCCTGCGGGTCATACTCTGCGGCACCAGTAAAATGCCAGCCCTGATCCCAGATTTCTACCCACGTATGATTACCATCTTTATTCGCCCATTTCGGAATCCCTGCGATTCGCGCCGGCACTCCGACACTCCGGCAGGCATCGACAAGAATGACTGAGAGCCCGGAACACGAAGCAAGCCCTTGCTCGATGCTTTCAGCGGGACTCTGGTTTGCTCGTCGTCGTCCGGTGGAGTACTTGACCTTGAGTTCGGCGAACACTCTCCGGTTCAGAACCTGGGCAGCCTCAGTCGTAGTTTTGCAATCCTTCACCCATGGCCAAAAGCGATGGTAGAAATCAGCCCGCCATGGATCGCGCGGTTCATCCATGCAGGCATGTGGCAGAACAAAGTTGTGGAAGATATTATCCGGGATCTGCTGTTGCCACGGGGCCAAACTACGCACCTCAGTTGCGAGTGCAACGTTTTCCAGTAATCGTTCTGCAGTCAATTGTTGTAAATCTTGCGTGGGCAGCCAGGCCACGAGGAACTGCATTCCTGCCTTTTGCGTCGCAGGAACTTTTGCCAATGCCTGTTCCATGGCGCCTTTGTTGTCGCCGGATTTTGCCAGTTGCAACTCAAGCTGACGATCTAAATCGTCAGCCACAGTAACACGGACAATTATCAGCCACAGCAATGCCACCACAATCCGCAAGCTCATGTTTCCGCTCCGCATAAAATTTCAACGGTCACTGCAAGGCAGTGGCTGAATGGAGTTTGACGACGCTACCTCCGCAGTTACTGCCTTCACGGGCAGCCTATCGGACCGTCAACGCGAACTCAATCAATCGCCGGCGTGCGACTCACGGCTTAATAAACAGAATGTCCATCCGTTCAGTTGTGAGGGCAACTTATCCAGACCAGTCGCCGCGCGAACGAGGCATTCATTCGCCCCAAAAAGTATTTAGGCAACTCGTGAGACATCTGAAACCGCGTGAACGGAAAAACCATCAATACAAAGAACCCCGTAAAACCAAATGTTTTACGGGGTTCCGAGGATGTTTTCTTCCCTTGCGAGGAACAACCAATGGGCGCTGAGGGACTTGAACCCCCGACCCCCTCGGTGTAAACGAGGTGCTCTAACCAACTGAGCTAAGCGCCCGCAATCAAGGTTTCGACAGTGCGGAGTATCGGCGGTTCAGCTCTTTGTTTCAAGGGAAGCCGTTTCCACTGTACCGCGGATCGGAAAATTGAGACTAAAGCCCCTAAAATTCGTTATGTACGGATAGGTTCACTGGTAGCCCCGTATTGCCTGAGTGCAACCCGTGGCTGAAAACACGTGCCAGAGTGCAGCGATTTCAAAAAGAGTATCGCCGGATCTCTGGACGTAAGTTTTTCACACCTGAGCAGAAAGTCGGAATTTTGCGGGAGTACCTCATTCAGAAGGTGCCGTTCTCGCAGCTCTGCGACACGCACGGTGTGAGTGTCGTCAACTTATATCGAATTCTCAGTGACGGTGGATTCGCTCACTTTTTCAAGCAACGGTATGACCGCACGCACATCCTCCATGACGATATTCTCGACGGGAAGGTGCGTCAAGCCTAGCTTGACTCACCACAGCTTGGAACTGTCTGAAGGCACATATTGGGGTCTTGCTCGCTTTGGGTGTCATTGGGCACGACGACCTTTGCTTTTCAAGACCGTCAGCAGTGCCTAGAGCACGAATTCGAGTAGCTGCCGTTAAATGATGAAGGGGCGTTAAGGGTGCCCCTTAAAGTTGCCAACACATTGCCGTGTACCGTTGACGAACAGTTTCGTTGTCCCTCAAGCGGGATGCTGACAAGCGAGGGGATAGCGATCCAAGGCCAGCGGTAAACATTCGCCGAAGGCGTGGGCCGCTTGCGCAGCGTCAAGAGGAAAACTGAGCATTTTTCTAGCTCAGCCACAGTCAGCAGCCGGAAATGGTGCGGGCGGGATGAAGTCCGGTCACTCCGGTCAGGATGAGTCCTTTTGCCGTTGATCGATGGTCGAATTCTGCAATTCGGACAGGCGATCCGGTGACATGTTCCATGGTAAAAATCCGGAAACGTCGGTCGGGGCTTTGCCGCCGGAATTGGCACATGCTTCTAGGTACAGCATCAACCAGCGACGGGGA
>QWQG01000104.1 GCA_003670925.1 Planctomycetota bacterium
AGGGTTATTCAGTCTGGCAATGGCCCATGCCTGTGAAAGTCAATCTTGTTACAAGTAACAATCGACTGGAGAGCCGGATGCGGGAGATCCGCCAGTCCGGTTCGGCGGGAGGGGAGGTTCAAATCAATGAACCTTCCCTACCCCTATCTCCAAACCGAAGTCTCCCGACTTCGGCTCCGGGGCTGACGGAAACCATCCTCCACCTGCGTCGCGGTCAACATCAAAAGATTGTCATCATCATCGACCAATTCGAACAATGGCTGCACGCCCACCGCGCGGAACCAGACGCGGAGCTAGTCCGCGCTCTTCGTCAATGCGACGGTGTGCATGTTCAGGCGATTGTCATGATCCGCGACGACTTTGCGATGGCCGCCGCTCGGTTTATGCAGGCGTTGGACGTGTCCATCGTGCAGGGCCAAAACTTCGCAACCGTTGACCTGTTTGAAATTGACCATGCCAAAAACGTGCTGCTCAAATTCGGTCAGGCCTTCGGCAAGCTGCCTGCCAACAGGGAAAACCTGTCGGCCGATGAAAATCAGTTTGTCAGCGACATCGCCCACGGGTTATCACAAGACAGCAAAGTCGTGTCCGTCCGGCTGTCGTTGTTCGCGGAGATGATCAAAACTAAACGCTGGATGCCGGAGACCTTACAAGCGGTTGGTGGCACTGAAGGCATCGGCGTCAACTTCCTCGAAGAGACCTTCAGTTCGCCTCAAGCCAATCCTCGCCATCGCCTGCACGCCACCGCTGCCCGCGCCGTCCTGAGATCATTGCTTCCGGACCTCGGCAGCGACATCAAAGGCCACATGCGATCTCAGCAGGAGGTGCTTGAAGCCTCCGGCTATCAGGACCGCCCGACTGACTTCACGGACCTCCTCCGCATCCTCGACGGCGAGTTGCGTCTGATCACCCCTACGGATCCGGAAGGCGACTCCCTCTCGGGCGATTCTTCTCGCAACTCGTCTCTCGCAACTCGCTACTACCAGCTCACCCACGACTACCTCGTCCCGTCCCTCCGCGACTGGCTCACCCGCAAGCAACGCGAAACTCGCAAAGGCCGAGCCGAGTTAAAGCTGGAAGAACGCTCGGCGATCTGGAACGCGAAGCGGGAGAATCGCCATCTGCCGTCGTTGGTGGAATGGCTCAGCATCCGGTCGCGGACGGAAAAGGACAAGTGGAACAACCCGCAGCGGAGGATCATGCAGAAGGCCGGTCGCCTGCACGTGATCAGAACTGGGTCGCTGCTAACGCTTTTGGTGGCCGCAAGTTTTACGCTGCAGTGGATTTTGGCTGGACAAAAGGCCGCATCGCTTGTTGAGGCTCTGAAAACGGCCAGCCCAGAGCAGTTGACCGCGTTGGTGCAACAGGCCGACGAAAACCCGCGATCGCTCGATCGGCTACTGCAGCCGCTGATTGACAAGACGGATGCGGCGGACGCGGATCCAGCAGATCATGCTGCGGCACTCCCGGCCCGGCTGGTGCTGGCAGGCCGAGATTCTTCTCAGGTGAAGCCTCTCAGTGAAGCACTGCTCAGCGGTGATCTGGCTTACGTGGCCCCGATTCGAACGCGGCTGCGTCCGTACGCCAGCGAACTCCGACCGCAGTGGCTTGATGTGTTGCGAAGCACTCAGGAACCCGCGACGCGGCGATTTCGGGCGGCACTGGGACTCGCGAGTCTGGACGGCGACCAGTCGCAAACGGAATGGTCCGACACAGATTTGCGATTCATTGCAGAACAACTGGCATCAAGTTTTGCCGAATACCAACCGCAGTTGCGAAACCTGCTGCGGCCGATCGGGGTCCGACTGGTACCATCATTGGACACACTATTTGATGCGGAAACGGCAACGGAAGATCAGAAAATCAACGCCACGATGGCCGTCGCGGACTACGCGGGCGACGACGCTGAGTTGATGGCCCAACTTCTAACGCGGGCCACCGCAAGACAGACAGAGATTCTGTACCCGAAGGTGGTGGAATTGAAAAGCGGACCTGTGCGTGACGGCTTGCTGGCTCTGACCAAAGAACAGCCCGATGAGAGCCTCGGTCAACTGGACAGGGTGCGACTTGGCCGTCGTCGTGCCAACGCGGCCATTACATTGCTGCGGCAGGGGGAACGCGATGCCTACTTTGATGCTCTGCGAATCACGGACGATCCAGAATCCCTGAGCCAGTTTGTGGCCCGATGTCAGAAGTGGAGCGTGACGCCCACGGAGTTGATCGAAAGCCTACAGCGGAGTATGGCACTGCGTCAATCTGCCAGCGGCGCGGTAAAGAAGATCGAATCGCGAGTGATTTACGGCCTGCTGTTGGCTTTGGGGAGCTATTCCGTCGAGCAGATTCCGGAAGATTCACGTGAGGCGTTGTTTGTGTGGCTTCTTGACCTTTACGAAAAGGACCCGAGCGCAGCAATTCACAGTGCGAGCGGATGGCTGCTGCGTCACTGGGGAACAGGTGGAGATGTGCAAAAAATGGATGAACAAGTGGTGCCGTATGATCCCAACGGGGAGCGGGAGTGGTTCCGACTGCGGTTGGAGTTGACTGCAAGGTCTGAGAAAGCGATCAACAATGCGACATCGACTTCAACGAAACACACACACTGTCTGACGTTCATCGTATTTCCTGCGGCGGAATACCGGCTTGGGTCACCGGAGTTTGCAGGCGGGGAATTAGATCGACAAAACGACGAAGTTCCCCGCGTGGTGAAGATCAGCCGTCCGCTGGCGTTGTGCGATCGGGAGGTGACGTGGGCACTCTACGATCTGTTTGATGATGGGGGCTGGCGAAACGGAATGCAAGAACAATGGGGTTGGGATCTGTCCGACGACGATGCCGTGTTTGGTAAGAACTGGTATGACTGGGTGGAATTTTGCCGCTGGCTGACGCGTGAATGCCGTGGTGATGACGAGTCGTGGCAGTGTTATCCGGACACAGAGTCGCTGGAGAAAGACGGCAACGGAAATCCCATTTATGGCGACGTAATGTTGGATCGCGGGGGGTTCCGCATGCCAACAGAGTCAGAATGGGAGTTGGGATCACGGAGCGGCCAGCGTACGGCGTATGGGTTTGGCAGCGACGTGGGACTGCTCGGGGAGTACGGTTGGTTCCAGGAGAATTCGGAAAAACGTCCGCGTCCGACAGCCGTGAAGCCGCCGACCGTCGGCGGGCTATTCGACGCACAAGGAAACCTGTATGAGTGGACGCACGATTGGAATAGTGATTCTCAAGAGGCAACGTTGGTGGATCCTCAAGGCGCGTCTGCAGGCTCGTACCGCGTGCGCCGTGGCGGCGGTTGGAGCGACGGGGCGGCGCATTGCCGGACGGCGAACCGCAACGGGGGCGATCCGACGTCCCGCGGCAACGACTTGGGCTTCCGCTTGGCCCTGAGTTTCCCGTCTGGAGTCTCCAGTCCTGCGGAGCCGTTTCAGGCCAAGTGAGCGGAGCCAGCGGGCGGAGGCACGGAGGGATGGAGCGGAGCGACGACCGGAGATGCCGTAGGCGGATGGCGTAGCGGCGGATTGCATTGGGGAGCGGCACGGGCGCACCCCCCCTCATCCGGCCTCGCGGCCACCTTCTCCCCCGACGACAGGGGAGAAGGGACATGGTCCGAGTTCTTATACTTCCGCCGTTATCAGTCAAACAACCGGGTGAGCGGCATGCGTCAGCTTGCCGGTACGAGAACGAGGTACCGGACGGCAAAGCCCCGCCGGATCACCTCTGCGATTTGGAGCACGCCGATTTCCATGAGTGCTGAATTCTTTCAGGAATTTCTGTCCGGTGCGATGCCCGCATGAAGATCTCCTTGACGACGGGCGGCCGTTTTCACTGACGTGTTGGAACTTTAAAAGATCATCGAGTCAGAAGAAGACTCTTGTCCTTGCGGAAGGAGCTGGAAGTGCTAAGGTTTTCCGAATCTCTGTCACTTGCGGTTCCCCCGTTTTTTCGGAAGATCCTTGTGGACTTATCACAGGCGGATGAAGCTCTGCTCAAAATTGTCGATGACCATTGGAAAGCAGGCCAGATTCCGGATCTGCTTTTCCTGATCAAACACATCTCACCTGGCGACCCGGACGACGTGATTCCAGATCTGATGGTGATGGATATGGAGTGGCGTTGGAAAAGCAGTCAGCAGGAGAACCGCTGGGATCTCAGACAGTATGATGCGTTGTTGAAACAACCTCTGTCGTCTTTAATACGAGCTAGGATCCTCTGCCGTGAATTCGGAATCCGCAACCGCTGGGGCGACTGCATTGGCCGAAAGGAAATCTGTGATCGCCACCCAGATTTACGAGAGTTGTTCCTGCTGCATGTTGAGAAAGAGATCCGTGATATCGCAGAATGGCCAATCATTTCCATCGGAGTGAACGGAGAGGAAATCGCTTCGAAACAACTGGATCGAGTGATTACCGCCGGACGCCAGGCCTTCTCTGCACAAACGCCATGGACCATTCAGACGTTTGACTTCAGCCATCACCTAGTCCTTTGCGAGATGCGGAATCCATCCCTGAGCCGTGAACAGCTGGAGATTCGATTATGCGCCGATCGCATGATCTCAGTCAGCAACACCAGCCGATCGCGTGCGGTTGCCATTCGGAGCAGCAACGTCGCAATTGATGCTGGTCAGTCACAGCTCTGCAGCCTTGCAAAGCCAGTCAGAATCCACCTTTTTGGTGGTTATGATTTGATGATCCATGGACTGTCGTGAAGACGTGAACACCTGCCAGATCATGACTCGGCCTGCATGCTCCGAGCGGCCTTTAAGACCTTGACTATTCATCATCTTCTGCAGCTAACTGTTCAGCGACGCCACGGAGCTCCTCAGGAAGATGATTGAGGATTTGCTTTCGAATATCCTTCTTTCTCCGGGCAACCGTCCTCGTTGAAATTTTCAGCTGGTCAGCAATCTCGGCGACGCTGCAACCTTCCAGTATCAGACGCAGGACTTCACGACTATCGTCCTGCAAGGCTGCACTGATGGCCTGCAGCATGTCTTCGAAGGCAAATGCCTCATCTGGAGTGGGGGAGGGAACCGATTCAAGGATCTCGTTGTCACCTCCTGATCGACGCACATCGCGGATATGCGCCTGATTGAATCGGATACGGTTCCGCACCTTATTCAACGCCATTACTGAAATTAACGGCCAAATCTCTGTGCTCGAAGTTGGGTGAATGCTGCGTCTGCGAACGCCTTGAAACCATGAAATCAACACTGACTGGACAACATCGTCAGCATCAAATCGAGCCTGGAAACGATCGGCAATATTCCGCTGGATCAGTGCAAGCAGTTTTTCCATGTAACAATTGGCGAACTTTGCGGCTGCGTCCTCAGGAATTGCGGAGCCTGCGCAGGAGCGAAAGAACGCTTGGAGAGTTTCATCACCGATCGATGAATCGTCTGGTTTCATGGATAATTTCAAGAAAATGCGCCGTGTCGTCGTCTTCGAAACTTGGAAAGAATACACAAACATCAGCGTGCGTGCCAAGGAATTGAGCATGAGCTTCGTAACTCGGGCAGGAGAGCGTCGCAGCCCAAATTTCTTGAAGCAGTCTTTTACAGGGTTTGGAGCGCCGTAGGAGAGCGTGAAATTGGGTTCAAATCGGTGCGGGCTCAGTTGGCGGTACTCTTTTTTCCCGGATTGCTTCGAACTCAAGGTCGAATCATGACTTGCCGGTAGCCCCCGGAATTCTGACAATCGGCCAGATCGCAGCCTCAATCAGATTTGCCGTTTTCGAAAGACGCTCCCAAGAGCAACGAACATTCATCGTGCCTTCAGCCGGAGGATTCATATGACCTGTGAAGACGGAGGACTCTGCGGAGTAATCTGAGCGAGCATCGATCCAGCCAACAACGGTCCCGGTGAACGAATCTTGGTTAAACAGGCATGGCACTTCGGATATAGCCACTGCCGAATTGAGACCAGAGACAACGGCAGATTGTGAGGCAAGCAGGATCTGCCGTCTGAAATCGCCCATGGCGGAAGTTCTGTCGTTGGTGGATCGAAGGGCCCGGGCCAGCAGCAACCATTCCAGAGGTTCTGGCAATCCAACTGTTAGCTGACCGTTCACTGCCTGAGTACGGGAAGCGTTTGCCAATAGCTCCTTTTCAACAGACCGCTGATGGAGTCTCCTCAGGAGTTCAGTTGTCTGGTCCCAGGACAATTCTGCAGTGGCATCGACAGCTGGATAGCCAGAGGCCTTGTCCTGTCCTGCGGCACTCAACTCTGCCAACAGAGCACCAGCGAGTGGCCCATCGATAAGAGTCTTATACTGCCGCCAGCTAACTGGGCGCACGGCCGCAAAGAACGGAGACGTCTGTTTCTGAAGGTCGCGATTCCTTGATTCAGCGAACCGAGTGGTACCTGTGATATTCTGCAATTGCTGAAGTTTCTCACTGAGCTCATGCTGTTGGGGCATCGACAACTGAATCGGAGGGATCAAAGTAAACCGCAGGCCCTCCAGAAGTTCGAATGCTGCTGGCACAGCGAGGTGCTTTGCCCACATGGCCTGCCGCTCGCTGACCTCGAAAGGTGTGGATGGCAAGACCATGGCAGTCGGCATGTTGGCCTGCGTTTTCTGATCAGGACTCCTTTGATTACCGGAGTGTTCCCCGCGTGGTTGTTCCTTCGGGTTGTTGTCTGAATCTCTTGGCCACAACCGACGCGACGACTTGAAGAGGACGGTACAAGTGGCGGCTGCCATGGTTGCGAGCAGGGCCCGTCGTCGAAATTGCCCCGAGTGCAACACGTTTGTGTCACTCTCTGAGCCAGCGATTTCCGATGATGGATCTTCAATTCCAGATTGTTCCGCAATGGACCGCAAACCATTCGCAACTTCGGCTGCGGAACTTGGCCTAAGCCCGGGAGCCTTTTGCAGCAGGTCTTGCACAAGGCGGGACAGTTTGTCGGGCAGCTCTGGGCGAATCGCTTGCATCCCCACCGCGACATCTCCAACCACGGCGTTCAAAGTGGCCATCAGCGTAGGACGCTGAAATGGCGACTGACCGCAGGCCATGCAATAAAGAATGCTGCCGAGGCTGAAAAGGTCGGACTGCCCTGAGACCTTTTTCTCAAGAGCCTGTTCCGGTGAGAGCCACGCGGCAGATCCGACAATGGTTCCGCTGCGCGTGATCCTGGGATCGCTTGCAGACCGAGCCACCCCGAAATCTGAGATCTTTGCTGTCATTTGGCCGTTCGTCTGCAGCAGTATATTCATGGGCTTTAGGTCACGGTGAACGATATTCGCCAAATGAACGGCCTGCAGACCATCCGCAATCTGGATACCAAACCGTACAATCTGCTGCAAAGTGAGCGGACCATGCTCCCGAATCAGCGACTCGAGGGTCCTTCCAGTGACAAACTCCATGACGATGCAGAGTTGCGGCTTCTCCTCAACACTCAGGAACTGAACGACATAGGGGTGCCGTATGGATCGCGCAATTGAAGATTCCTGAAGAAACCTTCTTCGAACCGGTAAGCTCGCAGCCAGTTCCGGACGAATGAATTTGATTGCGGCAACTTGCTTTGTTCCCCGATGGACCGCCTTTGCGACTATTCCTTGGCCACCACCGCCAATCAGTTCAACGACGCGAAACTCCCCGACGTCGGACGGAAAGTCCTTCAGCTCCGGCATAGTGGAATCATCGCCAGGGTCCGGCGGAAATGAGTCGCCAGCGTCAGACTGAAACTTCCAAAGTGCGCTCCGCTGCTGAGGACTATCTCGACGGTCCTTATCAGAAGGTTCGACTACCGAAGTTCGAGTTGCGCAGCGTTCCGCGATCGCTACAGCTTCTTCCCCCAGCCATGCATAGTCATCTGACCTAAGGGCAGGGTTCTTCAAGCGTCTCAGGTTGAAATCCATTGGAACGAGGACGGGCAATACTGCCTTTAGCAATTCTGGCTGTGTGGCAGCCAGGAAGCCTTGCAGATCCGGACAACTCTGAAGTTGCCACTGCTCTGCCCATGCATCGCATAACTCGTCGATTTGATCGGGGAGAGACATGAAATTTCTCTTTCTCAGAATGGTCGGTGACATGGTAGGGCACGGTCTAGTCAGGGCACGTGTAACGCTCCCATCAGTCAGATCACCCTGCATCGTCGGCTGAGTGACAACAATCTCTGCTTTTACAGGGAAATTCTCAACCTCGTGGACGCCTGGAGTAGTTGCAGACGGATGGCCGCTTACGGCTTCATCACCGTCCAGAGTGATGTTCTTTTACCAATCCCGGAATCTTTTCAGGATTTCTGACAAATCGTCACGCCCGTTGGTGATCTGCCAAAGGAGTGAGTTTGCGATGACCCGCAGCGCGATGGGTGCTGCGTGGCACCGTGTTCCGAAATTATGAAAGGACTGAAGAATGAGTAATCAGGGAAGCGTATCCGTGCCCAGGGAAGCGAGATCGGTCACTCTCGAGCTGCAGAGAATCCGACAGGGAGATCACCCAACAACCCGCAGGCTTTTCGACCTCTGGTTTGAAGGACTGTCGCGAATTGGCCGTCTACTACTCACAACGCAGGATCAGCGGCTCGTCGGTGGTGAAGACCTAGCTCAGGAGGTTCTTGCAAAATTCTTCTGTTCGCTTGAAGCCGGATTTCTCGACAAGGATGGACACCCCATCCCGATTCGCAGTCGGCATGATGTGTGGAGCATGCTGTATTCGAGACTGCGAAAGCGGGCACTTAATGTCAAGCGTGACCAGCGGACGGGCCGTCGCGGTGGAGGCCGAGTCAGAGGCGAATCCGCCTTCATGACGCATGAAGACTTTGGTCGCAACGGAGGAATTCAGAACATCGCTGATCCATGTGTGGCAGCACTGGAAGACGGGATTGAGTCGCTGCACAAAGAGCTGATCGATGCGTTCAGCAGAGACGGCTTGCGGCAGATTGCGGAACTTACCCTCGAGGGAAATTCGCCCGCGGAGATTGCCAGCCAACT
>QWQG01000215.1 GCA_003670925.1 Planctomycetota bacterium
CAGCAACTGCGACGAAAAAACGCAGGTCGCAAACGTTGGAGCTTTCTCGACGGTCCCATCACCGCCAACAACCCGATGGGCGTTCACCATGCCTGGGGCCGCACGTACAAAGACACGTACCAGCGGTTTTTTGCGATGACCGGCCATGATCAGCGATTCCAGAACGGTTTCGACTGCCAGGGACTGTGGGTCGAGGTGGAAGTTGAAAAGCAACTGGGACTCGGCACGAAAACCGCCGTCCATGAATTTGGCATCGACAACTTTGTCAACGAATGCAAACGTCGCGTCCTCAGGTTTGCGGCTCGACAGACCGAACAATCGCAGCGACTCGGTTACTGGATGGACTGGGACAACCCCGATCAACTTCGCCAGCTGGCCGAACAGCTTGGCACCGACGAAGAGGTCACGATCACGACTCCGAGTGGCAAGACGGAAACCGCCAAAGCGCATCAGCTTGTCGAGCGACTTGGCAATTCAGAATGGGGCGGCAGCTATTTCACGTTCAGCACCGAGAACAACGAAACCATCTGGACGTTCCTGAAAAAATGTTTCGAACGCGGCAAGATCTATCAGGGCCACGACGTCATGCCTTGGTCCGGCCGCGGCGGCAGTGCATATTCCCAGATGGAGATTGCCGAAGGCCGAAAACTGACGACGCATAAAAGTGTGTTCGTGCGGTTTCCGATCAAGCGGGATTCCACGAGCGGCATGGCGCTAGCCGCCGGTGAGTCTCCTCTCCCCCAAATCGGGGGAGAGGGCCAGGGTGCGGGGGCCGCGACTTTGGTTTCGAATGCGGTAGAACAAAAAGGCCCCTCATCCGGCCTGTCGGCCACCTTCTCCCCCGATGCGGGGGAGAAGGAACAGATGGAAGCAAAAGAATACATGCTCGTCTGGACCACGACGCCATGGACACTCACGAGCAACGTCGCCTGCGCGGTGAATCCCGATTTGGATTACATCAAAATTCAGGCCAAACGCGACAATGCGATCTACTACTTCGCGAAAGACAATCTCCACTTTCAGCGATTGGCATCCGAATTCCGCGACGGCTTTGGGCGACCTGAATGGAAATGGCCAGAAGGCGTCGGCAAGTTGAAAACCTTGGCTCAGATTTTTAAGGAGCAAGGCGGCTTCGAAGAACTCGAGATAATCAAGGGTGCCGACATGGTCGGTTGGGAATATGGAGGGCCATTTGATGACTTGTTGGCTCAGCAACAGCTAGGCGGCGTGCCTGTCGATGAACACAATCTCAGTCGTTGCGGCGTAAATAGTCATCGCGTCATCGACGGCGGTCGTGACTCGCGCGGCAGTGCCAATGTCGTCGCGGGCGAAGGGACAGGCATCGTCCATATCGCGCCGGGCTGTGGAGACATCGACCACAAGATGGGCGTCGCACTCGGATTGCCGATCATTGCGCCGCTGCAGGACGATGGCACGTACTCCGCAGAGTTCGGCGACTTCGCTGGGCTTGAAGCCATCGCTCCGGCCACGGCTGAACTCGTCTTTGAAAAACTCAAAACCAAAGGCATGCTGGTCGCGGTCGAAACGTATCCGCACATCTATCCGCATTGCTGGCGCACGGGCGATGAACTCGTTTTCCGCCTCGTCGATGAATGGTTCATCAACATGGACTGGCGGGATGAGATCAAGGATGTCACACGACAGATCAAGTGGTTGCCGGACAGCATTGACGGACAGGAACGGGAGATCGAATGGTTGTCCAACATGAGCGACTGGATGATCAGCAAGAAGCGATTCTGGGGGCTCGCCCTGCCCATTTGGGTTAACGAAGAAGATCCATCGGACTTCGAGGTGATGGGTTCCCTTGCCGAACTGAAAGAACGATCGATCGAAGGCTGGGGCGATTTCGCAGGCAATACGCCGCACCGTCCGTGGATCGACGGTGTCATCATCGAAAGCCAGACACCCGGCAAAGAAGGCCAGCGGATGCGCCGCGTCCCCGACGTCGGCAATCCGTGGCTCGATGCGGGCATCGTGCCGTTCAGCACGATGGGCTACAACACCAACCGGGAAGAATGGCAGAAGTGGTATCCGGCAGATTTGGTGACCGAATGCTTCCCCGGCCAGTTTCGCAACTGGTTTTATTCGATGTTATCGCTTTCAACCATGATGCGTTACGACGAAGCCAACAACGCGGAAGACAAGAAACCTTTTCGCACATTGCTGGGTCATCGCCTTGTCCAAAACGAACAAGGCAAGCCGATGCACAAGTCGGACGGCACGGCGATCTGGTTCGAAGAAGCGGCAGAACAACTCGGCGTCGATACGATGCGCTGGATGTATCTGGCTCAGAACCCTGCGATGGATCTTCGCTTCGGCACGCGCCACCACGACAAACCGGTCACCCTGCACACGCCGGATGGGCCAATCGAAAAGACACTGGAAGGTGTGACAACGTGCATGGTCACCAGCGGCCCGGCCGATGAAACTCGGCGTCAGATCTTGATTCCGCTTTGGAACTGCTACAAGTTCTTCATCGACTACGCGATTGCGGACGGTTTCGTGCCGAGTCATGACTTGCGCCAGCGGGTTGCCTGCTTCGTCCCTTCTCCGCCTGACAAGGGGGAGAAGGTGGCCGACAGGCCGGATGAGGGGGCAGCTTCGGGCACAACATCGCCCAACTCAAAATCGCAGCCCCCTCACCCTAGCCCTCTCCCCCGAAACGGGGGAGAAGTGACAGCGGCAAGTGATGGTTACATTGCAATCGCAAGCCGCCCGGAAATCGACCGCTGGATTCTTTCCAATCTGCAGTCGCTCATCGAAGTCGCTCATCGCGAGATGTCGCAGTACAACGCACCCGGCTTCTGTGCTGCGGCTGCCGGGTTCATTGACGACCTCAGCAACTGGTACATCCGCCGCAACCGCCGTCGCTTCTGGCGATCGAAAGACGCCACCGACACCGACAAGAACGCTGCGTACGAAACGCTGTATGAGGTTCTCGTAACGCTCTGCCGTCTGCTGGCTCCATGCATCCCGTTCATCACAGAACGCATGTACCAGAATCTGGTGCTTGGACGAGACTGTTCAGTTGTCAGTTTTCAGTGTTCAGAGAATCGCAGTGAGCCCCGGGGCGATAGCCTGCGGTTGAACGCCGATGCAGCAGAACAGGAACAGACACCCGCGGCCATCGCCGTGCCGCTCACGGAACTGCCGACGTCGATTCATCTCACAGACTATCCCACCGCAGACACTTCGCTGCTCGACGCTGGTCTCAATTTGAGCATGTCGGCCGCTCAAAAAGTTGTTCGACTCGCCCACAAGCTACGGGAAGAATCCAACCTCCGAGTCCGTCAGCCGCTGGCGGAACTTCGCTTTGCGTCGTCCAATGTCGGTACCGCCGAAGCCATTGAACGCCTCGCCGACGTCATCGGCGAAGAACTCAACATTCACCGCGTCGTGCGTCAGGACAACCTCGATGCACTCGTCAGCTATGCCTACAAACCGAATCTGAAAACGCTCGGTCCAAAATATGGCAAGCTGCTCAACGCTCTGCGCACGAAACTTCCTGAACTTGGCGACGCGGTCCTGGCACCACTTCGGCGAGGCGAAAACCTCACCATTGAACTCGATGGACAAAGCGTCGATCTTACGCCGGAAGATGTGCTCATCAGCACCGCCCAGGCCGCTGAATGGGTCTGTTCGGACGACTCCGGCATTCAGGTCGCGATCAGCACGGTCCTCACCCCGGAACTCATCCGCGAAGGCATGTCCCGCGACTTCGTCCGCCAGGTCCAGCAACTTCGCAAGGACGCGAACCTGAACATTCAGGACCACATTCGGGTTCAGTACCACTCAGAAGACAATACCGTTCAGGCCATGGTCGCCGAATGGGGCGATTATATCTGCCGTGAAACACTGGCTGACAGCATTGAGTTCAAAACGTCGCCGGGAGTTGACGTTAAGTCGGTGATGGTCGGCGATTCGCCCGTTCAGATCTGGATTGTCTCACAGTCTTGAAACGATTGAACTCAAATGGATCTTATCCAGGAAATGCTGCATCTGATCGCTGCGTTGAACGCGAACGGAGTTCCGTATGCTCTGTGCGGCGGACTCGCGCTGGGTGTCCACGGTTTTCCACGAGCCACGCAGGACATCGACTTGCTGGTACCGGAACATGAGCGAGCCCGCCTGCAGGATGTTGCAAAAGACGTTGGATTCTGGATTCCGAGTGGCCGTATGCCATTCAAGCCGAAAACTCCGCAGGCAATGGAAATCTGGCGAGTCTCAAAGGCTGTTGGGCCAAAACTCATTTCGCTGGACATGATTGTCGTATCGCCCGGTCTTGAATCCGTGTGGGAAAGCCGCGTTATCGTGCGATTTGGTGAAGTGGATTGCAGTGTTGTGTCGCGTGATGGATTAATAACGATGAAGACGATTGCTGGACGACATCAGGATCTTGCCGACATTGAACGACTGAAAGGAGAGACGGATGACACCGATCCAAACGCCTCCTGGAATGTCTGAATCCGCTGTTGATATGTCCCCGGAGGCCATCATGTCCCGGCTGGAGATGATCGGGCAACTGAACGAATTATGCCGTTTTCTGGCATCAGGGACGATACTGCCGCGTGAAGGCAAAATCGAGCAGCTTGGGGAGTCAGCCCACCGGTACAACTGCGATTCCTCGCAGTCAACGGACAATCAAGCCAATGTACCGGCAAGCTGACGCATGCCGCTCGCCGGTTCTACGGAAGATCATGCCGATTCACCCAGTTCCCGGATGATCCTCTCAATACTTTCCAGCTGAGCTTCCTGCTCGGCCTTAGTTGTACGAATTCCTTCGACGACGTCCGCCGGGGCTTTTGCCATGAAGCCCTGATTGGCAAGCTTTGCTTCCTGGCTCTTGATGAAGCCGCGGAGTTTGTCCGCTTCTTTTTTCTTGCGATCCAATTCGGCGTTGAGATCCACGAGGTCGGCAACCGGGAGGTAGCCGTCGGCATCGCCCAGCGAAAAGCTGACCGAACCCTTCGGCGGCGTAACGTCCAGACCGGCCGCTTCCAGCATGGTCTTTGACAGAAAATCAAACTGGCTGGCAACGGCCTGCAGCTGTTCAGCCACGTCCGGAGCACAGCGCATGAACAGCTTTAGTTGAGCCGACGGTGCAATGCCATACGATGATCGCACGTTGCGCACGGCCACGATCGTTTCCTGAAGGCGTTCGAAACGTTTTTCCAATGCTGCGTCGATCATGCTCAGCGGCATGTCCGGCCATGGAGCGACCATGACACTTTCGGTGGGCGAACTGTCCGCAACCCGCAGGCTAGCGCCTTGCGGCTCACAACGATCCGGGGCCACTTCGTTCAACTTATGCCACAGTTCTTCCGTGATAAACGGTGCAAATGGATGCAGTAGCCGCAGCAGCGTATCGACCACGACCACCAGGCATCGCTGAGCCACCGGACGCGTGGCCTCATTGCGGAAGCGGGGCTTCAGCATTTCGAGGTACCAGTCACAGAATTCGTTCCAGGTGAATTCCCGAACGGCCCGAGTCGCTTGGTCGAACTGGTAACGTTCCAGCATCGTGGTGACTTCGCGAACAGTTGTCGCAAGGCGACTGAGCACCCAGCGATCTTCCACTTGCAGGTCTGCTTCCGCGACCGCCGCTGGTGAAAAACCTTCCAGATTCATGAACGCGAAGCGACAAGCGTTCCACAACTTGTTGCAGAAGTTGCGTCCGTACTCGAAGCGTTCGCTGACGATCCGAGCCACGGGGGCTCCTTCGTCCGGCTTGAACCATGGGCTGGGGAATTGGAACGACTTCTTGCACTTGACACATTTGAGTGACGGAGTCGCTCCACCCATCGGCCGCATTTCCTGATGCTCTTTGGTCTGCGGCGTGATGGCTTGGCAATGAGGACACTCGTACCCAACCGGCAATCGCACGTCCTGAGTTTCCCCGGCCAGCGAAGAGATCGTGAAGCGGACAGCATCGGTGCCGTATTTTTCGATCAACTCCAGCGGATCAACCCCGTTGCCTTTGGACTTGGACATGGTCTGCCCGAGCCCATCCAGAATCTTCGGATGGATGTAGACGTGCTTAAACGGCACGTCGCCCATGTTGTACAGACCCGTAAGCACCATGCGCGCGACCCACAGCGTGATGATGTCGCGGGAAGTGACGAGAACGGAACCGGGATAAAAGAAGTCCAAGACGTCGTTTGCCGTGTTTTCAGTTTTCGGTTTTCGGTTTTCGGAGTGCGATTCAATTTGAGATTTCAAATTTGAAATTTGAGATGCCGCGCCAGCGGCTAGCCGCATCGGCGGATTGTGTGCCCGGTCCGGCCAGCCTAGCGTGGCATGCGGCCACAGCGCAGAGCTGAACCACGTGTCGAGGACGTCGGGGTCTTGGGAGAACCCATCTTGCTCGAGCTGACGTTCGATTTCTTCGCATCCATCAGCAACACAAACGAGCTGGAGCTTTTCGCCATGCTCTGGTCCATCCACGATGATCCCAGCGACATCATGCTCTCGGCCCACAATCGGATGATAGAGATGACCTTCGACAACTAGGTTCCCTTTTCCGTCTCGCACTTCGATGTCCCTCTTCAGGGAACGGTCTGAAACAGGGCCCACGATCCGCTTCGACCAAATCGGAATCCGATGCCCCCACCACAGCTGGCGGCTGATGCACCAATCACGTTTCTCACCCAGCCAATCGAGGTACGTCTTGGCATATCGCTGCGGGAAAAAGCGCACGCGACCGTCTTCCACGGCATCCATCGCACTTTGAGCAAGTGTATCCATTTTGACGAACCACTGATCGCTCAGGAATGGTTCAATCGCTGTCTTGGAACGGTCGCTGTACATCATCGGAATAACACGGTCTTCGACCTTCTCAAAGTGTCCAAGACTCTCCATCCGAGCCACAATCTTCTTGCGAGCCTCAAAGCGATCGAGGCCCTGATACTCGCCACCGTTCTCGTTGATCGTGCCGTCCGTGTTCAGGATGTTGATCATTTCGAGATTGTTGCGCAGACCGCACGCATAGTCGTTCGGGTCGTGTGCGGGCGTGACCTTGACGGCTCCTGTGCCCAGCGTCTTGTCGGCCAGCAACGCATCCGCAATGATTGGAATAATTCGTCCGTTGGCGGGAATCTGCACGTGCTTGCCGATCAGGTCGGTGTAACGCTCGTCAGTGGGATGAACGCAGATGGCCGTATCGCCAAGCATCGTTTCGGGGCGCGTCGTTGAGAAGCTGATCCGCTGGCCGGTGGGAATCCAATTCAGGTGAGCGGCGGGTGTCAGCCAGCCGCTACGTTGAGCATCGGCAACATCACCACATGGTTGTACCGGAGGGCTAACGCCCCCCGCTCGCCTTTCAACAACCGGATAATTCATCGTCCAGAAATGCCCGGCGATATCTTCGTGAAACACTTCATCATCGGCCACGGCCGTCTGCAGATACGTATCCCAGTTCACGAGGCGCTTGCCGCGATAGATCAGTCCGTCACTGAACATCTTGAAGAAAGTTCGACGCACGGCCTTGCTGCAGACGTCATCTAGCGTGAAGCGAACTCGACGCCAGTCGCAACTGGAACCGATCTGCTTCAGCTGATTCAGAATGCGACCTTCGTACTCATTCTTCCATTTCCAGATGCGTGCCACCAGAGCATCGCGACCGATGTCGTGGCGTGTCAGCTTTTCCTCTTCGAGCATGCGGCGTTCAACCACCGCCTGAGTCGCAATGCCCGCATGGTCAGTACCCGGCATCCACAAAGCCACCCTGCCCTGCATGCGCCGCCAACGCGTCAGCAAATCCTGAATCGTGCCGTTCAGACAGTGCCCCATATGCAAGGCTCCCGTCACGTTCGGCAGCGGGATCATGATCGTATGCTGTTCTTTTCCCGGTGTCGGATCAGCGTTGCAGTAGCCCTGATTCAGCCAGTGTTCCACCCAGCGAGTCTGAGCGGCGGCGGGTTCGTAAGTCTTTGGAAGTTCTGTGGTCATGGGAACGAGGAAACTTGCATGTAGGGAAATCGGGCTGGGTCGTGAGGGTATGGTGTACCGTGTGCGTGGCCAGAAATGAGTCCGGCGAGCGGAGTGGCGTGAGCCCTCCGGTACCTCGTTTTTGGATCGGCAAGCTGACGCATGCCGCTCGCCATTTCTCTCATTCATGACCGCGCGTAGAAGCGGCAATCTAGTCAAATCCGGGCGATTCGTCGAATGCACGCGATCGGCACATTCGAGACACGATTGTCCACATCAATGTTCACGTTGACCACGAGCGCCGCACAGATTGCCGATTCCCCCTATCCTGCGGATTCACTCAATTTCTGCCCTGCTCTCCGAAGTGGAACCTTTCGTCGGATTCTTTCGGCAGAACCTTGAGGCCGTACATTCGATTTGTTCAGAACGACTGTCACAGCCGATACAGCAGGAACAACGCCGTTTGTCTCGCCTCTGCGCTTCTGCAGGTCAACATGAAACGCTGGTTCATCACCCTCCTTACTGTCGCAACGCTCGCAATGGCGGAAACTGCCGAAGCGCAGGACGCGGCGGATCCGTGGATGACGCGCATCTCCGCACGCCATGTGACGTGTGCAGGAGTTGGACACACGAGCGGCTACAGTTCTCTTGACTGGTTTCTTCCACTATCCGCCGAATCTGATTCCACCATGTGGTTCGGTGACTTTCGCGGATTGATTTTCAACGACGGAGAATTCGGCAGCAATGTGGGAACGGGATACCGTTGGTTCGTAGAAGACCAGAATCGCATCTACGGCGTCAATGGTTACTGGGACACGCGCAACGACAATTCGCTCCTGTTTAATCAGGCAGGAATTGGCGTGGAGTCGCTCGGACAGATCTTTGACTTCCGAGCCAACGGGTACACTCCAGCGGTCAACGATACGTATCAGCA
>QWQG01000032.1 GCA_003670925.1 Planctomycetota bacterium
ACCCCGACTGGCCTGAAATGGTAAATTTACTTCTTGGAGTTTCGCCAACTGGAACATGATTTCTGGTTCCAGCGATCCCTCAATGTGTAAATGAAGTTCCGCTTTGGGCAGACCTTGAATGAAGTCATGGTGGCTCGTCAAAATCTGATTCATGCGTTCTGCCCTGCGAGTTCATTCATGAGTTATACGCAGCCCTGAGGCTTCGACGTGCTCCTTGGAGAATCGGACAGATTCCGACTGCACCATCGGTCTGCGTGGAAGTTCAGACGGCCTTTGAAAGTCTGCAAAGTAGGGCCCCGTTCTGAATTGAGGCAAAGGAATTCAATTCCCGTAACGTGGACATTCAGGCTGAAATACCCGTCAAAACTCTTTCGTGTAGCAAAATTGACTTAAGTTCTAGTAACCTGCTGGCTTCCAGACTTGCCTCGTACGCGACAGACATGCATGTCCATTCACGAACAGCATGAAAATCCCACCGCTACATTGCAAGTTGATCGCGCCGTTCATCGCATTCAAGAGGACTCTCATGCCTCAATTTGCCGTCATCCTTCCCGCTGCCGGTCAGAGCAGTCGCTTCAGTGGTTATCAACGTAAAAAGCCGTTTGTAGAACTCAAGGGCTGTCCAGTCTGGGTGCGGACGGCGGATCATTTTCTGAACAGGCCTGATGTCAGTCAGACAATTCTGGTCGTGGCGCCTGAAGATCTAGCATGGTTTCACCAGACATTCGAAGCCATTTTGGGCGTCATGAACATCACGGTCGTTGCTGGTGGAACATCGCGTGGAGAGAGTGTCCGCAAGGGGATTTCAGCCATCGTCAAGTCGGCCGACTTTATCGCCGTGCATGATGCTGCGAGGCCGCTTCTCACAGCAAAATGGATTGATGAGATTTTTGCAGCGGCAAGCAAACATCAGGCTGCGATTCCCGGATTGAAGATCAGCAGTACTGTAAAACGCGTTAGCAGTGATGCGATTGTATCGGCGACCGTCGATCGCACAGGCCTCGTGCAAGCGCAGACACCACAGGTCTTTTCCGCCGGACTGCTGCAGAAAGCATTTGCCAGTTGCCAAAATCTTGCCGAAGTGACGGATGAGGCATCGCTGCTTGAAGCAATTTCGGAACCAGTGCATGTGATCGATGGTTGGCCGATGAACATCAAGATCACAACTCCTGAAGACTTTCAGCTCGCTGAAATCTTCCTCGCCGCACTTTCCACAGTCTGCGGAATGTAAATACGTTCACTCTTGGCCCATCATTTCGCGAGGTCAGCGTCTGAGGACAGGGGTCGTGTAGCCGCATTGGCACAAATTCGGAGGTGTGCTTTATTCATGGCCAAATTCTGACGATTTCCGCTTCCAAAAGAAGTCGTAAGCAGAACAGGGCGAAGGAGAGTCTACTTAGACGCGAAACCACGATTTCCTCCTCTTTCGATTTCCAAATATTGAGACGAAACCAGTAGCGTATTTCGTGCTTCTCGGACAAATGATAATCCTGCCAAATGATCGGATTTCAAGGTGAATTTCCGTCTGATCTTCGCCTACTATGAAAAGGGATCACACCCACGAATTAAGCGATCGAATCCCGCTTCATAAATCCCTCCTCCTGAGGCTTCCGTGTCAAATCAAGTCGAACACGATAGGCTGGCCAATTCAGAAAAATCAAATGCTGCTTCACGTTTATCGCAGACAGGGGAGCGAGAATGGGGAACTCGGCTCTTCTTAGGTTTGCTGTTTTGCATTGCGTGTGCCTACGCCATGATCCTGATTTATCACGTGTCTCGCCCGGTCGGCTCGGTCGCGGAAGATGACGGGATTCTCGAACAGTGCCGCCAAGTTTGCCTGCGCTATGGCCTTGTGTCCACGGGGAATGTCCGCCGAGACGCGGAGGCATATTTGGACGTAGTTCAGAAGGAGAATTTGACCGAAGGATTATCGCAAATCCTTTCCCAAACAGCGTTTCGTCCGGCACAGACTCAAGCACATCCGTTGCTGAATCAAGTTGCCCCGGAATTTACGTTACCGAATGATGCGGGGAAAACCGAGTCACTCAGTACTCTTGGCAAGGACCGCCCTGTGCTTGTCGTGTTTTATTTGGGCTACGGATGCAGTCACTGCGTTGCTCAGTTAATCGCGTTGGAAAATGACCTGCATTATTTTCGTGAGCTTGATGCCGACGTCGTGGCAATCAGTTCTGATGAGACGGGACATACGACTGCACGCTTTCAGGAATATGGTCGCTTCCATTTCCCTGTGCTCGCGGATGTCAATAAAACCGTTGCGGAGGCATGGAACGTGTATCAACCAGAGTCTGGTGATAAGCCTGAATTTAGCCAGCACGGAACGTTCGTCGTTGATCGCACCGGCCGTGTCGTCTGGGCTGAGATGGGTGCCGAGCCATTCCTCGACAATAAGTCACTGCTCCACATCATTGCGCGAACCCAAGGTCTGCTGCCGGCTGAGCAAGCACAGGAGTTGGCAACTTCCCGTTGACCGATGTCTTCTCAGCGTTACCTAAACGCCACATGTTGGAAACATCGATTCCACCTCTACAAGCATCAGCCCTGCAAGACGGGGGCTCACGTGAACCTGAATTTTTACATTCAGTTGCGGATCCCCTTTGAGGCTTCCTGTTTCACTGGTAGGCGATGACTGCACCAGTCATCGGACAAACGCCGCCGCAAAGGAAATTTAGTCACAGGCTAGAGCAAAATCAGAGTCGCTGTGCATCTACAGGCGCGTCTTTGCGAAGACTTCAGACACGATTTCGGGGGGGGAGTGGTTCGATGTCCCTTTTTCTGACGGGAGAATCTCATGGTCGTTCGTTCATCCCAGCAAAATCGCCGCAGACGCACAGACTGGTCCGGGTCAGGCATATCGATTACGGCAGAATGTGCGGAATTGCGAGTGCTCCTATCGGCCACACCATTGGATGGTACGGGAAATAATTTGGTCAATCCTACATGGGGAAGTGTGGGAAAAGACTTGCTTCGACTGGCGCATGCGGAATACGCAGACGCGATCTCAGCAGTGGGCGGTGCAGATCGTCCGAGTGCTCGATTGATCAGTAACATGGTTTCAGATGCAGGTGGTAAAGATGTGATCAGCGATCGCATGATGTCGGCCATGATTTATGCGTGGGGACAATTTATCGATCATGACATCACATTGACAGCATCTGGGACGACGGAGCAAATGTCCATTGTCGTGCCCTTCGGAGATCCCTCATTCGATCCGTTTTCCACAGGCATTGCCACGATTAAGACAAAACGATCGGCATTTGATTCAGCAACGGGGACGACGGCAGAGAAGCCGCGGCAGCAGTTTAATCAGGTTACCGCGTTCCTTGATGGGTCGATGATCTACGGTTGCAACACGGCAACAGCGGCAGCGCTCCGCAGTTTCGTGGGTGGCCGGATGAAAATCAGCGAGGGCGATCTTCTGCCGCTAAATAACTTGGCCACGTTCGCGACTGGAACCCTTGCCATGGGGAACGAAAATCCATTCGTTCCCAGCGACAAACTCTTTGCTGCGGGTGATGCACGAGCTAACGAAAACGTCGAACTGACAGCCTTGCAGACGCTTTTCATCCGTGAACATAATGAACAGGCTAACAGACTTGCGGCAGGAAATCCGCGATTGACAGATGAGCAGGTCTATCAGAAAGCTCGTTCAATTGTGATCGCCGAGTTACAGGCAATCACATACAACGAATGGCTGCCATCGTTGCTGGGCAACGGAGCAATCAATAAATACGCGGGCTACAATGCGAATGTGAATCCAGAAATCAGCAACGAGTTTGCTACGGCTGCATTTCGTTTCGGGCACAGTTTATTGGGTGACGATGTGGAGTTTCTTGACAACAATGGAATCCCAGTTCGCGATGCTGTAACGCTCAGCCAAGCATTCTTCAATCCGGAACTTGTGAAGTCAACCGGCATTGATTCAATCCTCAAATACTTGACTGCTGATCCATCGTCGGAGGTCGACACCAAGGTTGTCGATAGTATTCGCAACTTCCTCTTCGGGCCCCCGGGCGCCGGTGGCCTAGATCTGGCAAGTCTGAATATTCAGCGTGGTCGGGATCATGGGCTCGCGGATTACAACACAACTCGTGCTGCTGTTAAACTTCCGCGCGTCACTAGCTTTGCGCAGATAACATCCGATAAAGAATTGCAGCAAAAATTAAAGACTCTTTACGGCACAGTGGATGACATTGACTTGTGGGTTGCCGGCTTGGCCGAAGACCATGTTCGCGGAAGTAGCGTGGGACCGACTTTCCAAGCGATTATTGTTGATCAATTTCAACGCCTGCGGACTGGTGACCGCTTCTGGTATCAAAATCAGTTTTTGGGCAACGAACTCGCACAGCTACAGAGAACATCGCTGTCGGATATCGTAAAACGCAATACTTCGCTGACTTCGATTCAGCAGAATGCCTTCTTCTTTAAGGCTGAAATATCAGGGACGGTGAATGAGGATCTCAACCGCAACGGGAATGTCAATGTCGGCGAGCCGCCAGTGGCTGGGGCCAAAGTTGAGCTGCAGAACAAAGCCGACGGCGAAATTGTAGCCACAACCAAGTCGGATCGACTTGGACGCTACGCGTTCGGAGTGGCTGCTGGCCTTCGGACGGGGGTTTATCAGATCAAAGTAACGAAAACTGATGGTAAACCATCGGTAGCCACTGGCCCAATGTCGATCAGGAGTGGCGACGTTTTTGTTCGGATCAATGTCGCGGTTCCGTCATCTGCCCCAGCCCGTCCAACACCGCAAGGAGGGCAAATTAAGCTCCCAACAGGCTTCTCTCCCGCGATGAGCCTGCCAGCACGCATGGCATCGGCAGTCAGTCCCGTTCGCTCCGCGGAAACGCCACAAAAATCGGTGACACTCTCCCCAGTGGCGTTGAGCGCACCTCCAGATCATTTGACACCGGCATCACAGTTCATGCCCAATGATCTGCATCCTTTGATTGATGCTTTGTTTGCGACATTCCCGCTTGGGTTGCTGTAAGTTTTCAGAGGCGAACAGATCCGCATTTAGTTCAGAAAGCAATTTTCCGGCGGAATCTGCAGCGGACTGTTCTCCGAAACAAGAAGGCGAGAAATTTGCTTGTTGAACGGTGCGCGCAAAGTCGTACACTCTCCGCATGCAGCGACATGAAATCACGCTTGAATTTCAACAAATCCTGAAAACGGCTTTTCGCCTCGCCGACGAGGTGTCGGCATCGGCATTGCTACTTTTAGCGGATCGCGCGTACGACTTTGCGTCATTAAAACGTGAATCTAAGGGCTTTCGGCTGATTGTCGCATCAGATAAAAAGGACGTGCAGGATGCGGTTCGGCTCGACGACGTAGATATCGTCGAGATCCAGCAAGAGCCGCAATCGCGCCACATCCAGGTTTCGCAGATTCTGTTGGAGGCGATGGCGGATGAGCTGCTGCAGACCGGCGATGTGGCGGTCGTAGTTTATTCGATCTATGAAAAGGATGGATGCGATACAGTCAGTGTTGTACGGCTCGCCGAACAACTTGCTCGCTTGACATCACGTGATTTGCAGCGGCTGGAAACTAAAGTGCCTTTGGAAACGCTCCGCACCGTGGTTGATCTCGCATGTGAAATAGGCCGCGAGGGCCGTGAGGGAAAGCCGGTGGGGACTTTGTTCGTGGTAGGCAACCATCGGAAGGTCATGGAACTTTCGACGGAACAAGTTCATGATCCATTTCGCGGTTACCCGAAAGCCGAACGTGCAATTCGAAATCCACGCGTCCGGGAAAGTATCAAAGAGTTGGCCCAAATTGATGGGGCATTTGTGATCTCGTCCGATGGACTTGCGATTTCGGCCGGGCGGCATCTGCGTGCTTCAGCCGATGGATTGACGCTTTCTAAAGGGCTTGGTTCGCGTCACTGGGCTGCCGCCGATATTTCAAAAGCTACTGGGGCAATTGCGATCGCCGTTTCCGAATCGACCGGCACGGTTCGTGTCTTTCAGGACGGCGTGATCGTCCTCCGCATCGAGCCCATGCGTAACGCGATGAAATGGACAGATGGCGCAGGCGATGCAATTGGCGAGTAACCGCTTAGCCGGCTTTGTTAAGTTCCTGCCAACGGGCCATTTTATTGCGGAGAGTTCTGGCCGTTACTCCAAGTTCGGCTGCCGCTTCGGTCTTGTTTCCGCGAAAGCGTTTGATTCGCGACAGGATGATCATGCGTTCGAGATCGTCGAGTGGCAATGTGAGGAATTCCGTGGGTAAATTAGCATTGCCAGAAGCTGCAAACTCGGAAATCCCAAGATCCACCTGCTGAATCGTGGGGGATTCAGCTTCCACACAGGCTCGGTGAATGGCATTTCGCAATTGACGCACATTTCCCGGCCAAGCGAACGACGTCAGTTCTTGCAGGACGGCATCTGAGAGGTCAACCACCGGCGTATCATTTTCTGACCCAAAATGACTAATAAAATGTTGCACCAAGCTGGGGATATCTTCTGGTCGTTCGCGGAGCGGCGCGAGACGTAGTGACAGGACGTCGAGGCGATGGTACAAATCGTCTCGAAAGCGTTTTGCCGCGACCTCTTTCACGAGGTCACGATTCGTTGCCGCAATGATCCGTGCATTGACTCGGAGCACCTCCGTGCTGCCGACGCGAAGATATTCTCCTTCTTCGAGCACCCGCAGCAGCTTTGCCTGCGTCGGCAAGGGGAGTTCCCCAATTTCATCGAGGAACAATGTGCCATCGCTCGCAGCGTGTAGAAACCCATCGTGCCGCCGGGATGCGCCCGTGAAGGCTCCTTGCTCGTGTCCGAATAATTCACTTTCAGCGAGTCCGTCGTGAAACGCGGCGCAGTTAACACGGACGCAGGGGCGACCGGCACGTGTACTGTGTTCGTGCAGATACTGAGCAAGCAGTTCTTTGCCAGTGCCACTTTCGCCAGTGATCAGCACCGTTCCTGAAGACCGAGCAAAGCGGCGAGCTTTGGCAAGAATCGTATGCATTGATAATGATTCGAAGATAAGCATGAGAGTTCAGTTTTAAATCTATATTTTGGATCGAAGTGGGAACTTCAGACGGACTTCAGAGATTTTTGATATGCGGTTTGCATCGATCGACGGAGAATATCGTTTTCAACTTTCGGAGACATTTCGTTACGGACTGTTTCAAAGATGTTCTGCAGGGCATTAATGCGATCTACAAGCGTCTTCAGTTTCTGTTCATGGCGTGCGAGGCCACTTCGCAGGCTAGTGGAAGCACTACTTTTCAGCGAGGAAAATTGGGCATAAGCAGTCGACACCTTGTTTTGAGCCAAGACGACTTGCTCGAGAGATTTCTGCAACTGAACAACCGAGTCCGGATCACCAAGTTCTCTCCGATTAGCAGCCTTTTCAAGTCTCTCGATCAGGAGCACGGCACCATCGAACACGATGCTTTGCTCCTCAATGCAAGTTGATAATCGTTTCTCACTGGAGGACTCAGAATTCGACGCTGTCATTTCATGTTGATTAGTCGGCAGGTGCATCGTGCGTTGCTTCCTTTTCCAGAGGCGAACTTGACGCCGGAGTAGCGTCCGCATTCTTAATTTGCTGCGAGTTTTCCACTTCTCCAACGATCGCTTCAAGCTTCTCGATGGAATTACTCTTCAGCGATTTTTCCAAGCTGCGAATTTGTTCTATCAACTCGGCACACCAGTGAGCCCGGCGGCTGAGCCAGCCGGCTTCCGGGTGACCAGCAAGTTTTCGATAACGATTCAAGGCTTCAGTTCGATTGCCCAACCGTTCCTGACAATTTGCCGTCTGATAATCCACCCAAAAGTGTTGTTGAGTCGTCACGTCTGCTGGTGCAATTTCTTGATACATTTCGAGTGCCAGCGGAAGTTGTCCCGTCGCAAACAGATTGTTTGCTAAGCTGAGGCGATCAATCGGTCCGTCCACCACAATATCCTCAATCTTCGAAGTGGATAATGAGCGGTTCCGAAAATCATCATTTGGCTCAACTGTAGCAGCCAACGTTTCTGTCGGGCGTTGTCTAGAGTTGTCCGGATTCAAATTGGAAACGGCGGGATCCAAGGGCGAAATGCTGGATGCATTTTCAGGGGATGCGTTCTCATGATTTTCGGTATCCGGCGGGGACGTTTCAACCCCGGAAGACTGAGGTGCATGTTCGACTGCCGGGCTGAGTATGGGTAACACAGTCCGAGGAGTGGACTGCACTGCCTTCACATCGTGGGTTGCTTTCAGTTTGAGCAGGTGCTTCTGCAGTCGCAGGTAGCGTTGAGCACGATCACGAACATAAGGATCAGTGCTTTGGAGGTCTGCTTCGAGTGTGAGGGTGAGACCAATGTTTGATTTCCCAACCTGCAACGGGCGAGGCAGAACAGCAGAGTCAACGGGAACTGAAATTGGTGGTTCGACGGATATTACACCGGGTGTTTCAATCGGTGTTTCTTCATGCTTCAGAGAAGTTGACGGCGGCGATGGTGTGTTTGGTGAATTCATAATTGTCAGGGATCCCGGCGTCGATAGCGGCGGAGTCGTAACGGTAGCTTCGCGTTTCCTCTGCAGAGCGTTCAGGAACTGTTGGCGAACGGTCAGAGACGGGGTGGCTATTGCGTCAGCTAATGGTGCGGCCGGTGTGTCACCAGGGCTACCCACGGTTGCCTCGGCTTCGACCGTAGGCGCGACTTCACTCTCTTCTGAACCAATGGCCTTGACTTGATGAATTTTGGCTCCCTTAGTCGCATGCGCCGGATCAGTTAGCGTCAGCGGTTCAGGTCGTGCGGCTGCACGATTCCATGCACGAGAACTGGCAGACCGGTTCTTTGTCCATTCTGCGCTTCCGCCCTCTGTCTTCTCAGGCGATCGATTCGATTGGGACGCTCGCCGACTTGTCATCAGATTCAGTTTTTCATCAGCAATCCCTAATGACGATTGAACCCAGCACGCCATGGTTACGAGCGAGACGAGCAGCAAGCGACCAGCAATTAAGAATCTGCAGGGCGAGCAGGAAAAGTGATCGCGAAGATGTTTTTTCAGTCCAGCCGCGGGTTCGCATTTCCGGTTTACTGTGCGGTCTCTCACTCGCGTTTGACTTTTAGACTCTGGTGAATTGTGATTGCTATTATAAGGCATCATCGGTCCTGCCTTTCATGGGGTGCAGAGGGAATAATTGAATTTGCTGCAGCCCTATCTTGTTTTTCATCTAACGTTTCCTCAGGCAGCATTCCGGCAAAGCAGGAGATCGCAGCGTCATGATTTTGTTTACGTTCATAAGCCTGTCCCATGATTCGCAATGCGGATCGTTCAAGCTCAGGAGTGGCCGTGGAATCAATCAACATGCGGCAAGTGCGAATCGCATCGTCGGGGTGATTTTGTTCCATGGAAACTTCCGCAGATCGCAGCTTGGCCTGTAATGACATCTGATTGGTTTCTGCAGTGCTTAAGGTCGCTAGCAGTAAGCGTGCTTCTTCAAACTCGCGGTCGCGTTGATAGCGTGCGGCCAGTCGCAATACGGTGCGGTCCCTCAGCCATGATGACGGAAGTTTCTTAAGAGCCAAGAGATACGCATCGTCGGCCTGTCCTTCAAGTCCCAGTTCTTCGCAAGCCTCTGCCACAAGGATGGCCCAGTGCCCGCCGCAATATTCTTCCGCGTTGAATTCTGCCAGAGCGGTCACCACGGCCCAGCCTTCACGTTCTTTCCGATCGGCCAAGACTGCAGCTCGAAATCGTGACAGCGCCGAAACAAAAGCAGCTGCCTCACGTCCCACCCCATTGGAGAGTTCGTCACGCCGCTGCATGAGCACGCTGTTCGCCCCCTGTGGATTTCCTGAAATCAGATACGCACTGCCTAACTGAAGGGCCGCGTAGGGTTCCATAGCTGTATCTTGACTGAGTGAGACGCCACGAATCATATTCGAAATGGCCAGCTTGCTCTGATCAGCTTCCATCAATAAACGGCTCACAAAAATGTAAGCAGCAATTTTCACCTCGGTCGTGCCGCCAGCAGCATCAATACTTCGCAAGAAGGCTTCCCGCGATTCGTTGCTTTGATCCAAAGCCATAAGACACTTGCCGAGATTGAATGCTGCTTCTGTTTCCACTACAGAGCGTGGTTCAGATTCAATCTGCACTTGAAGAAACTGCGCAGCATCGGCAGCACGCTTCTGATGAAACAATAAGGTTGCCAACGCCAACCGGCTATGGCCTGTTTGTCGTGAGATCGCGCCGTCAGTAACGGCCACACGGAGCAGTCGCTCGGCTGAGCTTAAGCGACACTGGCGAAATTCCTCCGGCGACAGTTCACCGTGATGCATGATCACGATGCGTTCATCTTGTTGCTGCCAGCAAAGATCGTAGGGGATCGTCATCCCGTCTAGAAGTATTGCCAGTCGCGAGTTATCTACATGCACCTGCTGTGTGCGGCCTTGGAGTTGTTTTGCGGCCTGCGTTGAAATCCCTAATTCTAGCCGACAGCCTTTCATAAGATTCAGCAACAGCGGTTCTAAACGTGTCGTACCGCAACTAAGTCGCACTGAGATACCATCCGGAGTTTTGTCATCAAAATGCAAAACCTGAAACTGAACGGCGGCAATTTTTGTAGGTGTTTCGTGAATCAGTAGCGGAAGTTCGTTCAGCAATCCCGCAGGGTCTGCGGTCCATTCCGGAACAGTGAGTGTCTCGTCATCTAGCAGGTCCACGGCTGTCGTGCTGAATTGTTCCTGCCAGAGATCTCGTCCAATCAGATGCAGAACCTCATAACGGACAGTCGGCAAGAATTCAGATTCATCGAGCAGGACCCGACGAAGCAGATCTGTCTGCAGTCCGTCGTGCCGTTTTGTGGCTGCCAAACATCGCGCCTCGCCATATCGAGCGACCCCGGCCCATGCCGGATCGTCGTGGGTGGATGCGACTTGACGGTAGGCTTCGAGTGCGGCGGCCCGACGCCCTGCTGCTTCGGCACAGAGTGCTAGGCGAATCAGAATCGCGACCCCCGGTGCGCCCTCAGACCTCTGGCGGATGGCTTGATACGCTTGCATGGCTTGAGCGTAGTTCCCATTGCCAAAATCTCCGTCAGCCAGACTGATGTTAGTCATCAACTGCTGCGTGAGCGTTTCTTCGTGCCCTGAGGGCTCGGCTTCGAATAGCTCAGTTGCCTCATCCAATGCGGAGACGGCGGGGGAATGTGAATCGGTGTTTCGCTGCGATGAGTGTTCTGAATCAGGTTGGAATGTTGCGACTGTCGTCGATTCTGTGACCCCAAGGCTTTCATCACTGAATGGATCATCCGGTATGGCCTCGTGATTTTTTTCGATCTGTGCGGCGTGAGGCGATTCCTGGACTCGGTCAGCCAGTTCGTCCATCGTGCCGTCTAAACTGTCAGCTGATTGGTCGCTAGATATATTTTCATCAGACTGCGTGTTCAGACTCTCGACTGCGTGTTTACCTGCACTCTTGACGGGTATTTCGGAGCGGAATGTCATTGTGCCTGCAGCCCCAAGCACGGCCATGCCGACCATCATCGAAACCACTGAAATTGGTCGTGAAGGCATTATAAACTTCAGCTTATTTTGCAAATCGGACACGTTACGCCCTCTTTCACGGACCCCGCAAATGAGTACTCATTACAACCGCTACATCCTCATCGTCTGTCGGGCGTGTCGGATTGAATTTAAAAATTGAAGCAGGTTTTTTCATCATCGTTCGATAATCCCGGCTCACTCAGGTTTCTTACAGGGAGACGTAACAGTGCAGATCCATAAAATCGATATTCCTTCTAGCGGAGATACCCCTCGTTCACCCAAGATGGCGGGGCCGTCGAGTGCGAACGTAAATCGAGAGCTATCATTAGTGACGTCTCGAGAGCTCGAAGCTGAGGATGTAACGGAGGGCAGTGAACTGGACAGGTTGACTCGTCAACTTGACGGGATCAGCGACGTGCGGGCCGATGTAGTCGCAGCGGCGCGAGTGAAAGTATTGCAGGGCGACTACCTGACTACCGCCGTAGCTGAACGAACAGCTGCGGCAATTCTGAGCAAGGATGTTTAGGAAATATTTGTTTCTTGAAGCAGCGCAGGAGGGAACGGTGTTGCTTCAGTGAATCGGTTCTGTTTAGGACCGGCAGCATGTGACTCTTCTTCCTGAAAGCACAGCTGGTTTCTTACACCCTTGATGTGGAACATAACTGCCGTGAGGCGGGTGTCTAGTCCACGACACTTTCGAAGAAGGAATTCATTTCTATGTTGTCAGTCGCAAACAATGTTACATCGGTTATGGCTCAACACAATCTAAACAAAGCATCAACAGGAGTTGCCAAGTCAGTCGAAAAGTTGTCGTCGGGACTCAAGATTAATCGTGGTGCCGATGGCCCAGCGGCTTTGGTCATTTCGGAAAAGCATCGTGCTCAGATCGCGGGTCTTGCTCAGGCAATCGACAACACAGAAAAGGCGTCTTCGGTTGTTCAGACCGCAGAGGGCGCCTTGAACGAAATCAACTCGTTGCTTGTCAAGGTTCGCACACTCGCAATTGACAGCGCGAACTCTGGTGTCAACGACGATGATGCTTTGGCAGCGAATCAGGCAGAAATCACGAATGCCTTGGACACGATCAACCGCATTGCAAACAATACACAATTTGGCGAAAAGAAATTGTTAGATGGTTCGTCCGGTGTGAGTGGAACAGCAACTGACGCTGATGTCACAGTCTTGAAAGCGAATTCCTCGACAACCGCCGGCACGTACGCAGTTGCAGTAACAACTGTCGGTGAGCGTGCGAAGCAACAGGCTGGTACAGCCCAAACGGCTGTCCTTGCAGCAGACGAAATCTTGACGATTAATAACGTCACCGTGGGACTGTCGGCTGGCATGTCACAGAGTCAGGTTTCCGATCGTATCAATGAATTTACGTCACAGACGGGCGTTAAATCCGATATTAACGGCGGTTTTACGCGAGTCTACTCCGAAGCCTTTGGCGCGAGTGAATCATTATCAATTGTGTCAAATACTACTGGTGCAGCCACGAGTAGCGGCTTAGGAACGGCGCTGCTTACCGACTCCGGAGTGGATGTCGTTGGAACGATCAATGCCGTTTCCTATAACGGTGTAGGAAGCGTTCTTACATCAAATTCTGGAGTGACTAAAGGATTGTCCATCCAATTTGCTGAAAGCTCGGGAGCAAACGCGTTCGAAACTGTGACTGGAGCCCAAGGCAATGTCACGGTTGCAGACAACTCACTTGTGTTTCAGATTGGTGCTAACAAGAACCAGACCGCAAACATCGCGATTGCAAAAGTGAATCCAAACGGTCTGGGTCTAGGAGTGGCCGGAAATCAGTTCAGCAATCTGAACGAGATTGAAGTGACCTCTGGCACTAAGGCCCAAGACGCATTGGCAGTCATCGACGCCGCAATTGACGATGTCACGAACCTCCGAGGTGCCTTGGGAGCTTTCCAGGCTAACACACTGGAATCCACCGCAAACAACCTGCGTGCCACGCTCGAAAATACCATCAACGCCGAGTCGGTGATTCGTGACACCGACTTTGCCTCGGAAATTGCGAAATTCACTAAGGGACAGGTTCTGGTTCAGGCTGGCACAGCAATGCTCAGTAACGCGAATCAGATTCCACAGAGCATTCTGTCACTGCTTCGATAATCAAACTGGATGTGGAATCGAACCTCATAACGGTCCGGCCGAGTCTGTCGAATCAGATCTCGGACGGACCGTTTGCTGGTTTCAGGTGCTGCGTCTTTGAAATACGCTGACAATCTGATCTGCGAACGCGTGAGGATGTCGATATGCCAACCAAAATTGATGGTGTCGTGTCTGGATTGAACACGGACAGTATTGTCACGGGGTTACTCAATATCCAAAAGCAGCAACTTGATCGGATGGCATTGCGAAAGAACGTGATCCAGCAACGTCAGGCTGCGTTCAAGACGATCGAAGCAAAGGTATTAAGCCTGCGTGCTGACGCTGGGGTGCTCAGTCGCAATGCAAACAATCCCTTGACCCGTCAGTCTGTGACGACAAGCGACGAGAAAGCGATCATCGCTACCGCGACGTCCTCTGCAGCGGCTGGCGTTTATCGTCTGACCGTTAACTCGACCGCACAGACACATCAAATTGCATCGCAAGGTTTAGCGGATGCGGATTCACAGATTACGCAAGGCACATTTGAAGTTCGGCTGGGGGCTGGGGAACCCAAAAGTATCACCATCGATGGCAATAACGACACGCTTTCAGGGTTGGCTGCTGCTATTAACTCCGCAGGCACGGGAGTAAGCGCCAGTATCGTCCAAGACTCGAGCGGTGGCACCACGCCTTTCCGCCTGCTCTTAACGAGCAGTCGAAGTGGGACGAGCAATGAAATCAAAGTCACGAACAGTCTGGGAGTCAGTACCGGCACAGCGATCAGGCCAGAAATCGACTTTCTAACCCCCGTTCAGACGGCGTCTGATGCACGCGTCACTCTTGGTTCCGGAGCTGGCGCGATCGCAGTTACCAGCAGCACAAATCAATTCAAAGATGCGATTGGTGGTGTCAGTTTTGATTTACTGCAGGCCAATTCCGGGGACGTCGTTTCACTGACGGTTGCCAAAGACAACATCGCGGCTGTGACCGCAGTGGAAAGTTTTGTAGAGTCCTTCAACGACGTCGTGCAATACGTTGATGACAACTCAAAGTACAGTGTTGAAAAGAAAGTCGGCGGTTTGCTGCTCGGGAACCAGAATGCCGGCAAAATCGTCGAGACCCTGCGTTCAACCATAGCGAATCCGGTACCCGGGGCGAACCCGCTGGCGAATCGTCTGTCTGCTGTGGGCGTCAAGTTTAACGACAAAGGACGGCTCACGCTCAATAAATCGAAGCTTGACGATGCATTGAATGGAAAAATTGAGGGTGTTACGGCTGAGGATGTCAAAAAACTGTTTTCACTGGGTGGGAAATCATCTAACGCAGGTGTGACATTCGTATTAGGAAGCACACGCACAAAAGCCACCACAACCGGATATGGTTTTGACATTAGTCAGGCGGCAGAACAGGGTTCCATTACTGGAGGCACTTCTGCTGCCACTGCAACCGTAGTCACCGCAGCCAATCGTATGCTCGAGCTGAAGCTTGATGGAAAAACGGCAACAGTCAGTTTAAGCGAAGGGACATACACATCGCAGGAGCTTGCCAATCATGTGGAGTCGGTGGTCAATGCCTCCACAGATCTTCCCGGTCGGCAGCTCAGCGTCAGTCTGTCCAGCGGTGCCTTGAAATTCACGTCAGCAAAGTATGGCCTCGCTTCGGAAGTTGAAATCGTTGGAGGAACCGCCGTTTCTGATCTGGGTTTTGTGGTCGGCCAAAACAATAAAGGCCGCGACGTAGTCGGTTCGTTCATCGTCGATGGAAAAACCGAGGCTGCTGTCGGGCGTGGACGACTGCTGTCAGGCGATTTACACAACGAGAATACCGCTGATTTGCAAGTCCAAGTGACACTCGGGCCCACTCAAGTTGCCTCCGGCATTGATGGAACAATCACGGTTTCAAGGGGTCTTGCGTCAGCTCTTGATCAGACCCTCGGCAAGTTACTAGACAACGCGAATGGTTTACTGGCGTCCGTCGATGATGGATTTGACGGTCAGCTCAAGAGTCTTCAGTCATCTATTGACCGACAGACCAATCTCTTTGGCTTACAGGAGGCAAGTATCCGAAAACAATTTCAGGCACTTGAAACAGCCATTAGCCAATTGAACTCAACTAGCAGTTATCTCGGAGGACAATTAGCAAACCTCCCAAAGGTCGGCTAATAAGCGTCAGTGGGCTGCGGTGAAAATCAACTAGTGCTCTGTCAAGGCTCAATTTTCGGGTACGACGGACTTCCAGTCCGTCGCCAAAAGTTACCGCCGACGGACTGGAAGTCCGTCGTACAAATACAATTCAACCCCAACTTTGAAGGTTGACAGAGCACTAGCTTCACTGAGCAGGATGACGGGGCTGTGCCGTTAATGACGCGCTGCCTTCATTGAGATCTGCCCCCCCGAATCTATGCAGGCGATAAGATGAACCCCTACGCAAAGTACCAAGCAACGCAGTCCTACTCATGGACGCGGATTGACATGTTGATTTTGGTATACAATCAAGCAGTCGCGACGCTGAATGAAGGCGCCACATTGCTTGCCGAAAGTCCATCGGCGGGGTTGGGCTCAGTCCAATTGAAGGCGATGCGCACGCTCTTGGCAATTGCCGAAGGGCTGAATCTTGCCAAAGGTGATCTCCCGATCCAAGTGTTGCGACTGGTCGTATTTGCCATCGACCAAGTCGCAACCCGTTCACCAGAAGCATGGCGTTCTGCCGCCCAAGTCATGGACACACTTCGCGCAGGATTTCTAGAAATTCAAGACCAAGCACGCAAAGACGAATTCGAAGGCCGCATCCCGGCACTGGATGCTGTTGGTTGGGGCTGCCCTGATCTGTATTGAAGATCTCGGGCTTGCCGAACTGAAATGCGTCCTCCAATGCTTCGATGCAAAATGACATGTCCATGGTGTTGGAAAGTCTCCAGCTCAGTACGCAGCGACTGTACCAGTCAATGACAGAGACGAGAAATACGAAGCCCCGTGCCAGTGCCACGTAGGTGATGTCCGTACTCCACACATGATTCGTGCGAGTGATCACAACTCCGCGCAGCAGGTACGACTACGCAAGTACTCAAATACGACGCTCAGCAACTCAGCAATTAGGTTGTTTCTCCGGTTGCAGTATCGTGGTTGGCAAGTGTACCTTTTATACAGCGTGCGTTTTTTTTCTAGGAGATATGCATGATTCGAGAACAGTCACGGCGAGGCTTTTTGGCGGATGTCGGGCGTGGAACATTGTTGGCAACGCTTGGCCCGGCGATGTTGACGGATCTTGGTTTGGCGCCGAAGGCGTTTGCTGAAGAACTTGAAAGTACGCTGCGGTTCGGGGATATGGAATCATTGGTGTGTGAGTTGCAAGAAACGCCTGTCGAGCGATTGCAGTCCACACTAGCAACAAAATTACGCGGCGGGTTACCGCTCAAGACGCTCGTCGCTGCCGGAGCGCTTGCAAACGCCCGGACCTTTGGCGGTGAAGACTACATCGGCTTCCATACTTTTATGGCACTCGGGCCAGCCCTCAAAATGTCAGCTCTGATGCCGAAGGGTTCGGAAGCTCTGCCGGTCTTCAAAGTGCTTTATCGTAATAGTAATCGGATCCAAGAATTCGGCGGTCGAGAATCTGAGATTCTGCATGCGTTATCAACTCCAGAACCAGGTAACGGGGCTACAACGGCTGCGTTGCATGAGGCGATCATCGCGAAGGACACGAATCGTGCGGAACAAATTCTGGCGAGTTTAGTTGCTGTCGATCGTCGCAGCGGGTTAGATGCCTTGATTCCGGCCGTCCAAGACGCCCCTGAAGTGCACCGGACTGTCTTGCCATATCGCGCTTGGGATATGCAGGAAATTGTGGGAACAGAGCATGCCCTGACCCTGCTTCGCCAATCGTTGAGATACTGCGTTCGTCTCGAACCGAACCGTACGGCAGACTGGGATGAACATGGAAAGATGCTCGTCAGTCTCCTCGACGAGTATCACCTAGCCGGGAAAGATCCAGGCACAAAGTCGGCGGAGGATGCGTTCGTGGCACATCTGAGTGAGACATTTGCCACTGCATCACCGATCGATGCCGCACGAGCAGCTGCCAACGCATTGGGCGAGGGATATCAGCCGGCCGCGATTGGTGAAGCAATTTCACTGGCGGCCAGTCTCTTGGTTCTCAGGGATGCAGGACGGCTGCCACAGAACGAAGATCGACTGAAACCCGCCGGCTGCGTACATGGCGATTCCGTCGGCGTGCATGCCAGTGACGCCGCAAATGCATGGCGAAATCTAGCAGCAATCAGCAGCGGACGGAATGTCTTTGCGTGCCTGATTATCGGCGCATGGCAAGTGGCTCGGGATCGCAATCAACCAGGCAATCTCCTGTCGAGTCCATTGCCTTCCAAGTATCATCTGGATCGCCTGACCGCAACGGACGCAGACGGTTTGCTGGTGCAACTGGATGATGCGATTCAAAATAATCTACAGGGCCATGCTACCGCGATCGCCCAACGTTATGGTCAATTGTCACTTTCCCACGACCGTCTGTTCGCCACAATGTTGAAATATGCGGTGAGCGAAGACGGGGCTTTGCATGCTGAAAAATACTTCCATACAGTGTGGGACGATTTTCACGCCACACGACCTTCAGTTCGGTGGCAACACCTCACATCGTTGGCACGCGTGACCGCCAGCGAATTCGGAAAACCAGCTGCTGGCCAGTTGGAAGCCAGAGGCTTGCTTGGCGTCGGCTTATAAACTTCGGACTTTCCGAGTATCCTCAAGATTCCATGACAGCCGTCGCTCCGCCGAAGTGAGTCGGCAGGACAACGTTCGTTGAGCCGAACTGCTGAAACTCACTTCGGTCGGTCTGGCCTCCTCAACTTCGCGACTTCACCCGTTTGTGCTTCTGCCTAGACTTTATCATCCAGCTGATCACGGTCGGAGTTGTGGATGATCCGAGCAGGACGCTCCGACTACGGGGCATCCTGAGCGAACCTCCCTGCTAACACAAGATAGAGTGATTCGGCCTTGATTCGCGTGTTTAGGCAGAAGTTGCAATCCCAAAAACAAGGGCGGAGTCTAGCCCAAGTGAATGGATCACAGGCCGAGATTTCGTCCCACTCGCGCAAAAGCTTCCACAGCACGTTCCAATTGGGGCCTTGTGTGAGCGGCGGACATTTGCGTTCGAATGCGGGCTTCTCCCTTAGGAACAACGGGAAACGAAAAACCGACGACATAGATTCCTTCCTGCAACATCGCGTCTGCCATACGTGTGGCCAACGCGGCATCGCCGAGCATTACGGGGGCAATTGGGTGTTCGCCAGGCTGAATGCGGAATCCGTGCTCCGCCATTGCCGCCCGGAAGTATGTAGTGTTTTGCCGAAGCTGTTTTCGCAGCTGATCAGACTCGCTGAGCAACTCCAATGTACGCACTGATGCAGCCGCGATTGGTGGAGCTAGCGTATTTGAAAATAGATATGGTCGCGATCTTTGCCGCAGCAAATCAATCAGTGGCTGACGCCCGCTAGTGTATCCGCCGCTAGCACCGCCCAAGGCTTTTCCGAGCGTCCCCGTGAGTATGTCAACTCGGTCACAGACACCGAAGTGCTCGGGTGTTCCGCGGCCGTTCGGTCCCATGAATCCGACTGCATGCGAGTCATCCACCATCACGATCGCGTCGTACTTATCCGCTAACGCACAAATCTCTGGAAGATTTGCCAGATACCCATCCATCGAGAAGACACCATCCGTTGCAATCATCCGAAATCGACATCCGCCTGCGGCCTGCAATTGTTCTTCCAACTGTGCCATGTTATTATTGGGATAGCGGAATCGTTGTGCTTTGCACAGACGCACTCCGTCAATAATACTGGCATGGTTGAGCTGATCGGAAATAATCGCGTCCTGATCACTCAATAAAGTTTCAAACAATCCGCCGTTCGCATCGAAGCACGAGCCGTAAAGAATTGTATCATCCGTCCCCAAGAAGGCGCTCAACTTTTGCTCTAGCGTCTTATGAATCGTCTGTGTGCCGCAGATAAACCGCACTGATGCCATTCCGTAGCCCCAGCGGTCAAGTGCTTCGTGGGCCGCTTTAATGATCTCCGGATGATCTGCTAGCCCGAGATAATTGTTGGCACACAGATTGAGCACCTCACGCTGGTCCTGCAGTCGAATATCTGTCTGCTGCGGGGAATCGATGGTGCGTTCGGCTTTAAAAAGACCCTGCTCGCGGATGGATTGCAGTTCAGTTGCGGCGTGTTCAAGAAATCTCGTCATGGCATGGTCCGGATTACAGGGAGTATCGATACGATCGCTTCAGATGATACTCGAGACAAAACATGATCGCTCGTTACTTGTGACAGAAAATTGAACTGTCTGGCCGACATCTCATCCGTAACGTAACGTTCAGTCCACTGACTCGTCGGCAAATCTGTTAAAGTCTGCGGAGTAACGTTGTCAGACGTGAATCGGTGGCAGTACGATGCCGATAAGATTAAAAAGTGGACGTAATTGCGTAGAATCCGGCGATTGGCACTGAACTTCGCAGGCGGATCTAGTCCATACGCATCGTCGTATCTGTAGCTGCCACTGTCCAAATCTGAGATGCGCGACATGTCAAAAAAACAACTATTGGTGCTTGCTCTCGTCGCCGCAATTCCGGCGACAGGTTTGCTCGTCAAGATGCTATTCAGTCTCGGGTATCTGTTGTCAGATCAAACGAGTGCTAAAGCTGTGCTTTGGATTGTTTTTGTCGTCTCCTTACTGGGCAGTACGTTCTTCGCAGCGTTACCATTATTATTGTGGCTCTATTACCCCGCCGCGGGATTCGAAGTGGCCGCTGTGTCAGAGGGGGCGGGAAAGGCGTTCGGCGGAAATGGTAACCATGGCTCTGAAGAGACAGCAGAGGAAGACGAGTTTATAGACGAGGAAGTCGCGGAACAAGACGAGGGTGAAAGCCTCTTCGATCAGCACGCTTTCGACGATGACTCCGACGAATACGACGGCGGAGTTGATGACGACAAATAACTGTGCTGCCGTTTGGTTTGCCAAGTCAATCGCGACTATAATTCCATGACTGCCCCGATTCGCGACTGTTATAACTTGCCTGGTTACTGGGATCTGGCATTTAGCGATGAAACGATTCCGGAAGCGGATTTTCTAGAAGCCGTTGCGGCTCAGTTTAGTCCCCGCTCCGTTGAGTCAGTGCTCGAACTTGGCTGTGGTGGTGGTCGGCAGACACTCGAAATGTCAAAACGGGGCTACTCCGTCACCGCCATCGAACTCAATCCGACCTGCGTGAAATGGACTCAGCGTCGGGTTGATCGCAGCCAGTGCCCAGCAGACGTTCGCTGCGGTGACATGTCCGACTTTCAGCTTTCAAAACCTTTCGATCTGGCGCATTGTCTGGTCAATACATTTCGCCATCTGATCAGTGAACAAGCGGCACGGCGACATTTGCAATGCGTGGCTGCGGCACTCAAACCTCGTGGCCTGTATATCTTGGGCTTCCATTTATTGCCACCTGATGCGGCTGAGATCGATTGTGAACGCTGGACAATCAGAAAAGGGAAGACGCGCGTCACAACCACCATTCGTGTGCTCAACTTCAGTCGTCGGCGACGTCTTGAAACGGTCCGCTTCAGCTTGAAAGTAACGACCCCCCATCGCATCATTCGTACGGCTACAGATCACAGCCTCCGCATTTACCGTGCTGATCAGTTTCGGAGCCTGCTGCGGAGTGTACCTGAATTCGAACTCATCGGCGTCTACGATTTCTGCTACGAACTCGCGCAACCACTTCAACTGAACAATATTTTAGGCGACGCCGTATTCGTGCTGCGTCGAAAGTGAACGTCGGCACGCTGCCAAAAGTGGCGTGGAGTCGGATTCGCAAGGATTCCGAGGTGGGGAGTATCCATGGCCAAATGTTGACGAATCGGGCGACCACAAAATATCTCAAGCAAACCCGCGTGAAGGAGAAATGCGGTTTAACTTCAGTATTTCACGCCAAGAGATCGTCAATCACGCGGCCTTCGACGTCGGTTAGACGAAAGTCACGGCCGCTATAACGGAAGGTGAGTTTTTCATGATCAAGCCCCATGAGGTGCAGGATTGTGGCGTGCAGATCATGCACATGGACCTTGTTTTCCACGGCCGCGAAACCAAATTCGTCCGTGGCCCCATAAGTCATCCCACCTTTTACACCGCCGCCAGCTAACCACATCGAAAATCCATGGTGATTATGATCACGACCATTGCCATTTTCGGCAACCGGAGTCCGTCCAAATTCCCCCCCCCAGATGATTAATGTGTCTTTCAGGAGATCGCGCGCTTTGAGATCATTAATCAGCGCCGCGATCGGCTGATCTACATCTTTTGCCTTATCGGCATGCGCTTTGATGTCACCGTGGTCGTCCCACGGTTGTCCATCGCCATAGTAAACCTGCACCATTCGTACGCCACTCTCGACAAGTCGTCGAGCCGCAAGGCAAGCATTTGCGAACTGGCCGCTGCCATAGGCATCCTGTGTCTCTTTTGTTTCCTGCTTCAGATCGAACACTTGCTGTGCTTCGGTTTGCATCCGAAAGGCCATCTCTAGCGATTCGATGCGGGCTTCTAGCGGATTATCGCGCCCACCGCGACGTTCAAGATGAAGTTCGTTCATGCGCTTCAGTAAGTCGAGTTGCTCACGCTGCGAATTGCGGGAGATCCACGCGTTTTTAATGTGGCGAATGACATTTGCCGGATCCATATTCGAATTATTGATGTGTGTTCCCTGAAAAATCCCCGGCAAAAAACTGTTGCTCCACAACTGAGGCCCGACGACCGGCTTCCCTGGACACAGCACCACAAAACCAGGCAGATTTTGATTCTCCGTCCCCAATCCATATAACAGCCATGAACCCATGGCCGGTCGCGTGGGTTGTGTTTCGCCACTGTTCATCATCAGCAACGAAGGCTCATGATTAGGAATATTTGTGTGCATGGAGCGGATGACACAAATCTCATCGATACACGATCCGATATGCGGAAAAATATCGCTGACTTCAATCCCCGATTCTCCGTACTTCTGAAACTTAAAAGGTGACATCAGGAGCCCGCCGGTCTGGCGTTCCGTTTTCAAATCTGCAGACGGAGGACGTTGACCGTTGTACTTCTCAAGTGCTGGTTTTGGATCAAATGTATCCACCTGAGAAGGTCCACCATTCATGAACAAATGAATGATGTGCTTAGCACGTGGCGCGAAGTGGCCAGCCTTTGGCGCGAGAGGGCTCGCCGAGATTGGGTCGGACGCAGTTGCTAGCGTTCCGTCCTGAGCGAGAATGCCAGCCAACCCCAGAAGCCCCACGCCCGTTCCCATCCGATGCAGTGATTCACGCCGCGTGAGACCGAAATGCCGCGATGATGGTGTCATAATCTTAATCCTGAATTTGTGATGCGTATGTTCCGACGTGAAGCAGTTTTCCCGCTGACATTGTTAATCCAGATACATGAATTCATTTCCGCTAAGTAACACCTGGGCATAACGCTCCCATCGCGTCAGTTGACTCGGCTCTTCGTCCTTGCTTTCGAGATACGCGAGACCGAGTTGAGTCTCATCGTCTCCCGGTGGTCGACTGTAGGCCAGCATAAATGCAAGGTTGATGCGGGCTTCGTCATTTGCTGGCGATTCTTTCTGCACGCGAGCGGCAAAAGCTTTGGCCTGCTCCACCATGAACGGACTGTTCAGAACAAACAATTGTTGCTGCGGCACAGTTGTTTCACTGCGTTTTTCACTGGAAATATTGGCATCCGGAAAGTCAAACAAACGCAGGAGGTTATCGAGATCGTGGCGACTGATCTTGGCATAGATCGTACGGCGAACATTGTTCGCATCTGCAAGGTCCGTCGACGGTCCTCCCAGCGTTCGATCCAGCTTGCCGGAGACATCGAGCAACGCATCTCTCCATGCTTCAACATCAAGTCGCTTGCGACTCATCTTCCACAGATACTGATTGTCCCCGTCAAGATTCGCGTTGGCCTCATTAAAGACCGAACTCAACTGATATGTCGCCGATAACATAATTTCACGATGCAATGACTTGATGGACCAACCTGAGGCAATAAATTTGCCAGCCAAGTAATCCAGCAACGCGGGATGAGTCGGAGGCTGTCCCTGTTTTCCGAAATTACTAGGCGTCGCCACAATCCCGCGACCAAAATGATGTTGCCAAATACGATTGACGATCACTCTTACCGTGAGCGGGTTGTCAGGGCTGGCAATCGCGTCGGCCAGTTCCTTGCGTCCGCTGCCAGCTGTGAAAAGTGGTTGCGCCTCTCCCGCTAAGATTTTCAGAAAACGTCGCGGCGCAAGTTCTCGTTGGGTCGCAGGATTCCCCCGAACGAACACCTTCATATCGGCGACGTCGCCGTCAATATAAGAATGTGTGCTGGGATACATCGCAGGAGCGTGGGATTTTGCGTCTTCAAAATCTGCTTTCAGCCGCGTGAGTTGAACCTTCTTTTCGCCACTCAGAAATTTTTCCAGATCGTCGTTACTGACGGCCAGCGGTCCGTCTTTTCCGAGGACTTTCGTCAGCAGGTCTTCACCAACACCAGCAGGACCTTCAATTGGTGTTTCCGTATACACGCTAAACTGCACACTCGCCTGTTCACCACAACCAGGCTGATCGGCCCCGCTGTTATCCAAGCCACCAACAGCGGTAAATTGCAGATAGCCCTCCGGAAGGTCGTAAACAATCACCGAGGGAGCATGGACCCCGATGCCATTGGCATATTCTTTCCCGCCAACACGGATTTGTTTGCCCTCGTAGTTTCGGTCGATCTTTCCACCACCAAAACCGTCGAGTGATTTCCACTTCAAATCGGTAAGTCTGATTTCACCTGCCGGCCCGACAAGTTTAGGTTCTAGCCAGTCCGCATGATCACAACCGTTGCCGTTTGCTCCGTCAGAAACGACAAGGAACAGCTGTTTTGCACCACTGATGTCAACGTCGATTCCTGCCGTAGGGCGAATTTTTGTGACGAGCGGTGTGACAAATCGAGGGCTTCCAAGTTTGTGAGGGACGTTGTTGTCAATCTCGACAAGATTCGATGTGACCACTCCGTCGCGGATATTCAATAACGATTGCACGCGTTGCTGAAAGTTTGTGGTAACCGTTGTTACGTTTTCTGGCAGCACGGCGTTCAGAGCCTCGGCACTGACAGGGTTCAATGCAAACCACGGATCAAGCGCATGGACTTTTCCTTGCTCCTTGAGATCAAGGAAGCTAATCCAGCGGGTGAGCAGAAATTCGCTGACTTCAGTCTGCTTTGCGATCTCAGCGCTACTGACGGACTGACCGCTGGTTACGGCAACTCGGTATCTCCAAACCGCTTCCATATACTTAGAAATCTCGCCGACTCGAGATTCGGCAGCCGTAGCGTTTTCATCAGCCAGAAACGTCTTCACTGCCTCCTCTAGCGTCTTTATCTTTTCTTGGCCAGCGTTGTAGGCTGCGATGTCTTCAGCATTACAGAGGGGGGCATTGTGCAGTTTGGAACTGTTAAAAATGCCTGCCAGCGAGTAATAATCTTGGGTCGGAATCGGATCAAATTTGTGGTCGTGACAGCGAGCGCAGGATACCGTCAGCCCTAAGAAGCCTCGGGTCAACGTATCAACCCGATCATCCAGCTCATCGGCAGCCGCCTTCGCGGCATCACTGTTCTTATAGTACTGTGCTCCGAGCCCAAAGAAGCCCAGAGCAACAAGATGATCGTATGGGTGATCAGCATCCGGACCAATGATGTCACCCGCGATCTGCAGTTTCACAAAAGTGTCGTATGGCAGATCCGCATTGAAGGCCGACACGACCCAGTCACGATAGCGAAACCCATTGCTGTTCGGTGTGACCGAAAATGTATGAGCTTGGTCTTCCGCGTATCGTGCCACGTCAAGCCAGTATCGCCCCCAACGTTCACCATAGTGTTCTGACAAGAGTAGACGATCAATGACCTTCGCAAACGCCTCCGGAGCCGCGTCCTTTAAAAATGCGGAGACTTCTTCCGGCGTCGGAGGCAGGCCAGTCAGGTCGAATGTGGCACGCCGAATTAGTTCCAGTTTGCTAGCCGGTCTAACTGGGTTTAACCCGCGCCGCTCCATCTCGGCCAAAGTGAAGTGGTCGATTTCCTGACGCGGCCAACTGGTATCCTTCACTTGCGGTGATTCTGGGCGGCCAAGTGGTTGGTAGGCCCAAAATTTCCGAGCCTCTTCAAACTGAATGTGTGAATCCATTGCCACTTCGCCACCACGTGGATCAGGAGCGCCCATTTCGATCCATGTCACAAAGTCCGCAATCACCGTCTCCGAAAGTTTTCCACTCGGTGGCATCTCAAGACTCTCATGCCGCAAGGCACTGATGAGCAGACTGTCCTTAATGTTGTGCGGCACGACCGCTGCTCCCGTGTCGCCACCCTTGAGCGTCGCAGCCTGCGTGTCCAACAGCAGTCCACCCTTGATGTTTTTTGCCCCCGCCGAATGACACTCGTAACAGCTCCCAACTAACACTGGACGAATCTTGGCTTCAAAGAATTCAAACTGTGTCAATTCTGGCTGTTGCTGCGCGTTGACTTCCGCAAACATTAAGCTTGGGACAGTAGCGATCAATCCGGACACAACAAGGCTGAAGACAGAGATGGATGGCATGCGTTTTTCCTGTTGCGGAAACGGAATTGTTTTCAGGAAGGAGAGCCGGGGCTAATACTGAATTGAATATCAAAACCGGAGGAAGGCGGGAGCTACGGATCTTACGAGGTTATCGTACGTTATCGCGGTTGAGATCCAGATTCAATTTCCATACGAATACATCCACGGATTCGTTGCTCGTCTCATCCACCGACCCGTCTCATCACGGTCTTGGATGTTTCGGATTTTCGCAGGATTGACGCAACGCCTGAGATCAACTGCCAAGGTACTTCAGGATTCCTCCAGAAGTACCTCGTTCGGGCCGATGAGTCATCTCAGTGCTTGTAGACTTTGTGCTGCGGCCTACCGGAGAGGATCTGTTCCTTGCCCCAGTTCGTAACTGCTCGGAAAGCGTCGCTGCGGATAAATTCTTGAAACGCCGTTTCGTCTGACCACTCACTGGTGATCAAATAGGAAGCATCATCGCTGACATCTTTCCAAAGCGTCGAATTTGTGTGTCCCGGGGCTGCTTTCAGCGCGTCGATAACTCCCGCAAACTTTTCTTCAAAGTCTAACTGTTTGCCGGGAAGTACGTGATAATTCATGCCAACTGTGATCATGTAAACATTCCAAGTCTGAGGTTCAATCGATTCATGGCTTTTCGCCAGTCGCATTCTAGTCGCCTCCGACCACCTGCACGAGTCAACGAGTGTCGTCAACAGCGGAATGTCTGATGTAAGAGCGATTGCAGCCGCAACCGAAACGTGCACTGAGCTATTTTTCTTTTGGGCATGCCGCCCGTCGCACGCGTCCGCCCCACGCCGAACTGGTCCCCCGTGTGGACCACATTGTCGTCTTGGAACTGTATTTCGAGCATTTTCTCGCTCATCACCGGCGCTCCAGTTTCGTCCGTGAGCGTGGTGATGATCCTCTTTGAGGCCGCTTCAATCACATCGCCCGTCGAAGGATACGCATACCGGCCGTCAATTGTGAACGTGATCCAGCCCGGTTCGTCTCGCACTTTAATGCTGGCCAATTGCGTCGGTGGCATGACCGTGGCGACGCCCAGCGTCTGTCTGGAGAAAACTACATCCGCAGCCACGAAGGCGAAGGCTGGCAGATCATTCCGGACCAATATGACGATGGCGGATTCATCGGCGGCAACATGGATCGACCGCCGCTGCAGCGACTTCAGACATCGAAGCCGGCAAAGTGGACTGCGTGGTTATTTATAAGGTCGACCGCCTCAGCCGTTCGCTGCTGGACTTCTCCAGAATCCTCGAACTGTTCGAGATGCATCATGTTTCGTTTGTTTAAGTCACGCAGTTGTTCAACACTGCCAATTCCATGGGGCGGCTGATGTTGAACGTACTGCTGTCCTTCGCGCAATTCGAACGAGAGATCATTTTGGAACGGACCTGGGACAAAATCGCAGCGGCCCGTCGCAAAGGGACATGGGTTGGCGGAATGCCGCTCCTTGGGTACGACGTCGATCCGAAAGGCTCGAAGCTGGTGGTGAATAAACTCGAAGCCAAACGCATCTGCTCCATCTTCGATCTCTACCTTAACCACAGATCTCTGATCAGGGTTATCGCGGAACTTGACCAGCGCCAGTGGAATCACAATGTCTGGACGACACGCTCAGGGACCGAACGCGGCGGAAAGCCGTTCACGAAAGCCAGCCTTCACAAGTTGCTGACGAACGTCACGTACATTGGAAAGGTTCGATACAAGAGCGAAGTTCACGACGGCGCACATGCGGCCATCATCGACACCGAAGTGTGGCAGCGGGTGCAGAGTACGATCCCGAGAAATGGCCGCACCGGCGGTGTCGAGGTCCGTGATAAATTTGGAGCTCTGTTGAAGGGATTGCTGCGTTGCGCATCATGCGACGCCGGGATGACACCGTCGCATACCACGAAAGGCGGAGCGACGGATGACGGAGCTCCGGGAGCAAATCCATCAGATCAACTCGCGGCAGATCAGCCATCGTGAAGTCGCAACTGCGATGCACTAATTTGATCCGGTTTGGGAAGCACTCACACCGCGCGAACAGTGCCGAGTAATCCAGTTGCTGGTGGAGTGGGTTGATTACGACGGAAACAAGGGAACGTTGGCGGTCACCTTTCACCCGGAAGGTATCAGGAATATCGGCGACGAGGTCGCCGTTTGTGAGGAAACGAATAACGGAGAGCTAGTGCTCTGTCAACCTTTAAAGTTGGGGTTGAATTGTATTTGTACGACGGACTTCCAGTCCGTCGGCGGTAACCTTTGTCGACGGACTGGAAGTCCGTCGTACCCGAAAATTGAGCCTTGACAGAGCACTAGTGGGCGTCGGTACAAACGGCGAGAATGGTTGCCTAAGTCTGATTGGCGGATTACGCTGCCTCTCAACTGTTTGGTAAACCACTGAACGTTTCAACACGTTTGTCGTACCGATTATCGCGACA
>QWQG01000128.1 GCA_003670925.1 Planctomycetota bacterium
GCATGGCGGTCTGAAAGCCGGACATGAGAAGAACGCACGGCAAACCGACCGTGCTGTTGCGGCACTGATGAAGGACTTGAAACAACGAGGTATGCTCGACAGTACACTCATTTTATGGGCTGGCGAATTTGGACGGACGCCACATGCTCCGGGACCGGACGGTCGCGATCATCATCCGGAAGGATTTTCGGTGTTCATAGCAGGCGGTGGAATCAAAGGCGGAACAACGTACGGCGCGACGGATGAATTTGGTGTTCATGCGGTGGAAAACATCTGTGACTTCCACGACCTTCACGCCACGCTCCTGAACCAATGTGGCCTCGACCATACCCGCCTGACCTACCGCAACAGCGGCCGCGATTTCCGTTTGACCGATGTCAAAGGTCGTGTCGTGCATGAGATCCTGCAGTAGTAGCGGCTGCTGAAGAGCCACTAACGAGCCGTGTGTGGAAGCAGTCGAGACTGCCACTGCAAAGCCTCCTCGCCCGGGGTGCAGTCACGGACGATTGCGACTTTGAGTAATTTAGACCGAACTAAAGTGCTTCTATTTTTGCATTTCACGGAGGCAACGAGATTTGAAAAACCTACAGGAACGCCGCATCAGACACTCCACCTAAATCCGCGACTGCACCCCCTCGTGCCCTCGTCCGAACGGTGTCCAAGTTGCTTGACGGAGCCGCATCGCATCGTTAGCCTGAAAAGCCCGGAGCATGTTTAAACCCGCCTAGTTCAAAACCAGAGACCTGTTATGTCACGGTTAACAGACGTACCCGCCACAGGAAAAATTGACGAGCAGGATCTCAAAGCCGCCGACCAACTGAAAGAGGTCTATGGCAAGCTGCGGCAGGAACTCAGCAAAACGATCGTGGGACAGTCAGAGGTTCTGAAGCAGGTGCTGATTGCGCTGTTCTGTCAAGGCCACTGTGTGCTGGAAGGTGTCCCTGGCGTCGCCAAGACGTTGATGATCTCGAGTATCGCTGATTTGTTTTCATTGAAGTTCAGCCGTATTCAGTTTACGCCTGACCTGATGCCGTCAGATATCACGGGCACAGAAATCTTGGACGAAGAGGAAGGCACTGGCCGACGGCGGATGCGATTTGTCAAAGGCCCAATTTTTGGCAACATTCTGCTCGCCGACGAAATCAATCGCACGCCGCCCAAGACGCAGGCGGCATTGTTGCAGGCAATGCAGGAATTCAAAATCACGACAGCTGGCCAAGACTTTCAACTCGAGAAACCCTTTCTTGTGTTGGGAACTCAAAACCCGATCGAACAGGAAGGTACGTATCCGTTGCCGGAAGCTCAGCTTGATCGGTTCATGTTTAAAATCCATGTGAAGTATCCATCGTTTGAAGAAGAACTCAAAATCGCGGAAGCCACAACAGCGGAAGGTCTCCCGAAACTTCAGGCATTGCTTGATCGGGAAGACATCCTACACCTTCAGAAAATTGTCCGTAAGGTGCTTATCGGGCGATCAACGTCGGCCTATGCCGTGCGACTTGTACGAGCGACTCGGCCGCATGAGCCAGATGCTCCGGATTTTGTTAAGAAATACCTCACATGGGGCGCTGGTCCGCGTGCGTGCCAGTCGATTCTGCTCGGAGCGAAGGCGAATGCCTTGCTTGACGGACGTGTCAACGTCTCCGCAGACGACATTCGCTACGTGATCTATCCCGTGTTGCGGCATCGACTGGTCACCAGTTTCTCTGCCGAGAGCGACGGTTTGACCACGGATGACCTCATCCGCAAACTTTTGGACGTGATCCGCGAAGAGTAGTTTTGGTTAGCCGTTGGAGTCCACAACTATGGCACTTAAATTTCTGGACCCACCGGGATTGGCGCGTGTTGGCAACATGGAATTGGTTGCCAAACAGGTCGTTGAGGGTTTCTTAACGGGGCGTCACCGTAGTCCGTATCATGGATTTTCAGTTGAGTATCTTGATCATCGGCCTTACACGCCCGGCGACGACATGCGGGCGATGGACTGGAAGATGTTGGCCCGCAGCGACAAATATCAGATCAAGCTGTTCGAAGATGAAACTAACCTGCGGGCCCACATTCTGCTTGACTGCTCGGAATCAATGGCGTTCAAAAGTGGTGAGGTCGATAAGTTGACCTACGGTTCCTATCTGGCGGCGGCGCTGACGTATCTCCTGATTCGGCAAAACGACGCTGTCGGATTAATGTTGTTCGACACAAAAGTACGTTCATACATTCCGCCGAAAGCGCATCCATCCCAGTTTCGCCGAGTCTTGCAGGCTCTCGATGGCGTAAAACCAGGTGGCGAGACTGATGTCGGTTCCGTGTTGCACGAAGCGGCCGATCGAATCAAACGACGGGGTTTGATCATCTTGATCAGTGACCTGATCGATAAAGAAGCGCACATTGCCAGCGGGTTGCAGCATTTCCGGCACAACAACCATGAAGTCATGGTGATCCATACGATGGATGATGCCGAGTTAAATTTTCCATACGATCGAATCACCAGATTCAAGGATATGGAAGGTGCGGGGAAAGTTGTGGCGAACCCCAAGAGTCTTCGCAAGCGTTATCTAGAACGAATTAAAACGTTTACCGACAAAATCAAGTCTGACTGTTTCGAGCGAAAGATCGGCTACAGCTTGGCACCAACGACGGAACCTTACGATCGTTTTCTGGCAGCGTACCTTGATAAACGATCTCGTATCGGATGAGCTATGAATTTTTTGCACTTCGGAATGTTACCGTATTTTTTGCCGCTGGTGGCGATTCCGATTTTGCTCCATCTGCTCACCCTGCACCGACTGAAGACCGTTGAACTCAGCACGTTTCGCTTTTTATTCGACAGCTATGTGCAGCAGCGGCGTCGGATGAAATTCTTGGAGGCTTTGATTGCCTTTCTGCGGACTCTGTTCATTTTACTTCTAGTCCTGTCGATCGCGAGGCCGGTCGTGAGGCACTGGAGTTCACTTTTTGGTAGCAACAAGAGCGGTCGCGATGTAGTGCTGCTGATTGATGGTTCAGCCAGTATGAATGCGGTGACTGACGGAATCACGGCCTTCGAACGATCGAAACACGCGGCCCTGACGGTGGTTGATCGATTAGCCGTTGACGACCGTGTCACTTTGATCAGCGTCGGTGCAAAGCCACACGAAGTCTGCAATCGGTTTTCCTCCGATGCCGAAGCGATCCGCAATGAGATCCAAAATCTCAAGGCGACGCCCTCGAGGGCAAATCTATTTGCGGCATTTTCGCAGGTCTTCGGTCCGGAATCTCGAAAGCTGTCTCACCCGGTTGTGTACTTGTTCACGGATCTGCAGACCGGCGGTTGGAGCGAATTTGAGGACGGTCATAGCGAAAATCTGATTCCACCAGAAACCGAACTTTACGTCATTAACGCGGGTTCCAATCAGGAACTTCCAAACATGGCTGTGGTTGGTGACGCTCCTGACGATCAACGCGCGATTGCTGGTTTACCCATCAGACTGCATCCTCGCGTGACGAATTTTTCGACATCAGATACACGTGATATTCCGATCAGCATCTTTATTGATGACAAAGAGATTACCCGAAAAATTCTGACCGTAAAACCGGGAGAGTCCCGTGAAGTTGAAGTCATCTACACCCCAACTCAGCCGGGAGTGGTGCGCGGCCACTTTGAGATTCCAGCTGATCGTTTCCCGGGTGATGATCAATTTCTGTTTACCATGAATGTCGCGCCCCAGATCAAGGTGCTTTTGGTCAATGGGAATCCGGCGATTGAGCCGCTGGCAAATGAAGGTCTCTATCTTCGCACCGCGATGATTGCGACCGAGGCGGATCCAGAAGATGAGCGACTTAGCGACGATGCGTCACAACCAGATGCCCCAAAAACGCTTGACAAGCTCACTGAGGCTCGGCAATTTGTGCGGTCGCTGGCGATTGAGGAAATCGCCGAAAGTGGCGTCAACGCAGAGACGCTCAGCGGAACCGACGTGGTGGTTCTGGCAAATTGTGGCGCGTTGGATCAAAACCATTTTAAGCTGTTACGTCAGTTCGTGGCCGATGGCGGTGGGCTGTTGGTATTCCCTGGCGATCGAGTGAATCAGGATGTCTACAATACACAATTCTTCCCGTCGCCCGAGATTCCAGAACAGCAATTTATTGCCGCCGAATTTGCTGCGCCCGTGGGCGATGCCGACAAAGGAGACGCATTTCAGAAATTTGGCGCCATTGATTTCGCGCACCCTGTGTTTGCGATCTTTGCCGATAACGATCAACGATACCTGACGAAAGTCCACGTGTATCGCAGATTTCCCGTCACACTGCCAGAAGCTGGTGGAAACTCATGGCCCCTCATGCAGTTTGAAGATGGCTCGGCAGCACTTCTAGAAAGTGTGTACGGAAATGGCAGGATCCTTGTCAGTGCCTTCCCGATGAACACCAAATGGTCCAGCCTGCCCATGAAGCCCGAGTTCGTGCCACTGGTACTCAGGATGATTAGTCACGTCAAACGGCGCGCTGATGTGGATGGCCCTGCGGTTGTGCCTGCAGACGGAAATGCGGAGTTTGTCGTGGCCCAGCACTGGTCACCGGCTTCAGGGAAAGTCACCGACATCGCTGGGCGTGTTACCCCCGTGACATTCCAACGTTCCAATTCGCAGCTTGTCGGTGCGTTTGACCGAACGGTCGAGCAGGGCTTCTATGATTTGGAAGTCAAGGGAGGCCGAGCGGAACAACCCGAGCACGGGATGCTTAGTTTTGCGGTCAATATTGATGCCGGTGAATCTGACTTCGCGCGACTGACGCACCCCGAAATTGTCGACATGTTTCCCGGAGCAAAAGTCACGTCGGTGGACGCTTCGGGGGAAGCACAGCAAATTTATGGCAGCGTCGGAGATGAACGTGAAATCTGGCGACCGTTGATCTGGCTGACATTTGTCATCATTGTGATCGAGTTTCTGTTAGCAACGCTCGGAGGTCATCCTAGCGACGGCGAACAACGTTCGACAGTACAACGACTGCGTGACCTTGCGCGCGGACGCTGGGTTGGAAGAATGACGGGTTCGAATTTTAATGAAATTGCCGAGAGTCAAGTCAGTCAGACGAAGGCGTAAGACGTTCCTTTTTGGCCCAGAGCATCGAGGAAGTGGCCCTGACGCCTGAGTCATCAGGGTTTTGTAGCCGGATTCGCAAGACTTCGGAGGAGGCCAGTTGGTCCGAAGTCTCACGACTTCGGCTCCGGAAGCCTTGTGTGGAACCGGGCCCAATTAGTTGGATGGAGAATAAATCATGTCAAGTGGTGACGTCCTCACTCAAAACGACCAGAGCATTACAACGCTTTCTGGAAGACTCGACCATCTCATTCAGACGACGCGACGTCTGCTGCGTTCCACATGGGTTGCGATCGGCCTCGGAGTGTCAAGCGGACTATTTCTGACGACACTACTGATCGTGACGATGCTGGACTTGGCTGTCCCGCTGTGGCCAGCATTCCGCTTCATAGGGCTACTGTTCATCGCAGTCCCGACCAGTTGGGCGTTGTTTGTCGGGGTTGTCCGCCCGTTGTTTCGTAGGCTAGCGCAGGTTACCGTCGCGCGTCGGATCGAGCAGGAACTGCCGGGCATTCATAACAGACTGGTCAGTTGTGTCGATCTTTCCCACAACGAAAATCAACGACATTCCCATGCGTTTTATCATCGTTTAATTTATGAAGCTTGGGAGCGTGTTCGCGATTTCCATCCCCGGCGCGTCCTCGATCTGGTGACCCTCCGCCGCTCCAGTGTATTCGCCGTCGTCGCAGTCGTTGCCTTCCTTGTTGCGTTCTTCGTATTTCCTGATCGATTGCCAACGGCTATGGCGCGCATCTTTCAGCCATTTGCCGATCTTCCGCCCGCGTCAGGAGTTTTGTACGACGTGCTGATCGGCAATCAGAAGGAGCCGGGCAACTGCGACGTGCTGCGTGGCGATGACATTGATTTCCACGTCGTGCTGCTTAAAGGCCAAGTAGACCCGCCTGGGGGCAGAGATCCGCTGCGTTTGGAAATCTATACAACCGACAGCGAAGGGCTGAACAAAGAACTGCGTTACAATTTTCCGGAGCTAGAAAGTGATCGGACGTTCTTTAAACTCACCGGTCTTCAGGACCATTTTTCGTATCGCGTCTACGGTGGAGGAACATGGAGTAAAAAACATGTCGTCACCATGCTCGACCGTCCTCGGATTGTCGGACTGCAGACCGCACTTCACTACCCGACATACATGCGCGTCACTGAACCTTTTCTGGGACCACCACAATCTGCCGACGTCACGGGGCCGGTTGAGAGTACGATCGAGCTCATGGTCGATGTCGACGGTGATGCGTTCGAAGGTGAGATTGAACTGCTTGAACAGCGTCATCGGCTTGTCGATGTGCCTGATCGGCAGGCACGCGTATGGCTCACGGACCAGATGCCAGCTGGGGCGGCAGGCCACGGCAATTGGGCTTGGGATGATGTGCGACTCGGACAGAAGAGTCACACGGACGTGGCGGCAGCTGGCGTTCACGCACATGGATTTGAGAACGCTCCAGTCGGATTTGAACTGCTGCCAGGCGAGAGCCTCTATGCGGATGTGTATTTGCCTGCGGATCAGACGCCCGAAACTATCATGTTGAAGTTCCATGACGGAAAAAACTGGGAACATCGAGCGTACTGGGGAGCAGATAAGATTGGTGAAGGTCAGCCGGATACGCCGAGCCGCCTGCACATCGGTGATTTGCCGTCTGCGGGTAAGCGGATTCGCCTTGAGGTTCCGGCACGTGAACTTGGTCTCGATGGCGGAAAGATTCATGGCGTGAGTTTTGCCGTCTGTGGTGGACAAGCGATCTGGGGTTCGATGGGATCATTACCGCCCGCGCAAACGCAGGTTACTGAACTTGCGGTGCACGAAGCATTCCTGTTGCGGGAGATCCAAGCACGTGACATTATTTTGGGCCATCCTGCAAAGTGGTCTGGAAAATTTCCGCTGCTGCGTGACGGATTTTATCGCGTCGTTTTGCGTAATAGTCTCAAGTACCCAAATCAGCAGATGAACGAAGGAAAGCTGACGGCAATTCCTGATTTACCGCCACAGGTAGTCATTGAACGGCCGGTTCAGGATCTCGTGGTCAGCGAGCCGATTCGCGTCCCCGTTTTCATCTCTGCCTACGACGATTTCGGAATTGACGAGATCACGCTTTCGCTGCAACTGCCAGATTCCGGTGGCTTCCAAGGACGTCCCGTTAGAAAATATAAAAAGCCGCAGCAGAGTGAAAATGCAGTCGTCATGCTGGACCTGAACGAAGAAGGCCTGAAGCTTGGTCAGACGCTGCGTTATCGGGTCGAGGTGCGTGACGCCAAAGGCCAAAGTGCCACGACTTTGGATTACACAATCAAGATTGCCAAAGATAACAACGCCGCAGATCAGCAGTTCACTCAATATCAGGACAAAACAGAGACTCTCCAAGACAAGTTCGAACAGTTGGTCCAAGAACAGGCCAAAGTCGAAGCAATTGCAGACGAACTGGAGGCGAAATATGGAAACCTGACGGATAAGATCGAGCAGGCACAGGCGGAAGCAGAAGCCAAGGCTGAAGCCGAAGCCAAAGATAACCCGACCCAGCCTGCGGCGCCCCCGAAGCCAATTGTGCTGGATGACGTATCGAAGCAGCAATTGCAGGAATTGAAGCAGGAACTAGCAAAGGTTACCCCGATTGAGGATCGTGCTCTGCAGCTCGCTCAGGAAGTCGCCAATGAATTGAAGCAGGTCGCCGATCAGTCGGCCAAACTTGACATGCTGGCTCCCGAGATTGCTGAACAGGTTCAGGGCGTGCAGGAAGCTTTTCAGGAGCTTGCTCTGCAGCCGATGCAGGAGCTGCGAAACTTGGTGAACGAAGGCGCTCAACCAACACCGGCAGATCCGCAGTTGTCGGAGATTGAAGCGCAAAGTGATCAGGTTATGGAAACGCTCGGTGATCTCGAAGCACGAATCGCGGCCGTCGCAAAAGCCCAAGAGATGAGTCGCGAGAATGTCGAACAGGCCGTCGCGCAGCTCGAAGATGACGTCTTGAGTCAAAATGCGAACATTGCCAATCGTGAGTTGATGAACCTACGTGATTCAATCGCCGAAATGCGTCAGGATTTAAACGAACTCAACGAAACACAACAGGAATTGATCGCAGACGCACAAAAGGATCTGTCGAATCCAGTCTTTGACGCCTTGAGGGAGGCACAGGGCGACTTGGACGAGTATGCCGAGCCTGTGCTCGACGACGCTCAAGAATTACTCGCCTCCGAAATGCTTGCTGACGTGCGAGAGCAGGCAGCTCGACCCGAATTCAAACCAGCATTGGCGGAAGCCATGGCAGCTGACGCTCAGCAACAAGCTGCAGATGCAGGCAACGAACCAGCAGGCAACGAACCAGCAGGCAACGAACCAGCAGGCAACGAACCAGCAGGCAATGAACCAGCAGGCAATGAACCAGCAGGCAATGAGCCAGCAGGCAATGAACCAGCAGGCAATGAGCCAGCAGGCAATGAGCCAGCAGGCAATGAACCAGCAGGCAATGAACCAGCAGGCAATGAGCCAGCAGGCAACGAACCAGCAGGCAATGAGCCAGCGGGCAACGAACCAGCAGGCAAGCAGCCAGCGGGCAACGAACCAGCAGGCAATGAGCCGGGCAAAAACAACCTATCTGCGGACCCTAAGCGGCGTGAGTTCCAAGAGCGTCAACTAGAACAGTCTGA
>QWQG01000098.1 GCA_003670925.1 Planctomycetota bacterium
TACGACTGGGTTGTTGTTTAGCAGCAGGCGTGTTGCTGAAGGGAAACTGTCACCGTCGCTGCTAAACGCCGCCAAGGCGAAACTGATCACAGAGTGCCAGGCTTTGCAAATCAAACACTCAAAAAAGAGGACTCAGGCTCAGTTAATACGCGAATCCGGCGGACTCACGTACGATCATATCGAACACGAGTTCAAGAAGATCGCCGATCGGTTGGACTGGCCAGTTTCAGCGACTCTCAAAGACTTCCGCCATCTGTTTAACACAGAAATGCAAAACGCTGGAATGCCGGAGTTCTATCGCCGCTATCTTCTTGGTCAATCTCCAGGCCGATCAGCACTCGTCAACTACACTCACTTGAATGATCTTAGACACCAGTACGAGCAGGCCGTCAGCAAAACGCTTAAGCCGCTTCTTGCCGTCCTAACAAATGCAGGACAAGAACGCTGATCGCACCAAAAGCGTAACACTTCGACTGCTTGCCTGAGCAGCAATTAACTCTGCGACCCTTCAGTAAGCAACATTCGCTACTTTTTCAGCCATTCCTGAGCAACCAAGACCGCGGCTCGTCCGGACATCGCCCTCTCTAATTCTCGTGCCTTTGTCTCCGGCCGAGTATGCGTGTACCTGCCCGTCATTCCCAGTCCTCCGCCATTTCGATCTGTCGAATGCCCCATGAGTTCAGAGCGAATCAGCGGGTCGACATTTCGATCCTGCAACTCCGTTGCGAAGAGGTGCCGCAGAGACTTGGGCGCGGTGAGATCCGGTAGTCCTATGGTCTGAGTCAGCCGCACGAATTCACATCGAATTCGATCAGTTCGAATGGCCCCGGCATCGCGCCAGATCCGCTTTGCCGCCAGCTGCACAATTTCACGCTGAGTAAAATTCGGACGAGCACTGCTGAGTTCCGGCACCAATGTCGCCAACGCCCGCACCATGGCCTTTGTGTCGAGCAACGGTTGAACAAACTTGCCCGTCGATTGCATCGATCGTCGAACAATCAATGGCCCAATGGCACGATCTCCGATGTACCGTTTCAGGACTTCTGCCAATTCTGGAACGATTGGAATATCTCGCTCGTTGCGGGTCTTTACCTGCCATCCAAGCTGCGGCTTGTTGCGGATCGACAGTAAACGTTTCTTCAAATCAACATCTTCGTGAATCAGGAGATGCGTGGCTTCACCGGGCCGCATTCCCGTCAGCATGAGGAGAAGGAACATGGGAAACTGCCAGTCATCGCATTGATTCAGAAACTGTCGTTCCTGGACTTCAGTGAGAAGGTGGATAGGCCGAGCGTCCTCTGTCGGCATGCGATCCAGGTCAATCGCCAAGAACGGGTTTTCGGCATAAGGTGAGAGGTGCCGATGTTTGACGGCAAACACAAACATCGACCGGCACGTTGCCAAAATGTAGCGGACACCATTGTCAAGAAGTGGGCGCTTGGCGGTATTCACATGCCCATTCGGTGCAACCTCAATCGCTCTCAGATAGCGAACGAAGTCTTCCGCGTGCCGCTGTGAGAATTGGGCTGTATTAAGGCGTGGGGCCCGGTTCTTCACAAACGCTATCAGATGTTGCGTCGCTGTTCGGTATCGCTTGATCGTCTGAACCGAAGACCTGAGGACGTGTTCATGGTGTTTCAACCACCTGTCCTGCAGTTCGTCGATTCTGATCGCCTCAAAACTGAACGCGGTCGGGGCACTGACTTCGATTTGTGCATTGATCTGGGCCGCCATCTGCTGTGCGACCGAGCGTTCAGAACTGACACGGCGGCGAATGCGCCGCCCATCGTGATTGTAGGTGAGGTACCAAACCTGCCCTCGCAAATCCGCTCGTACTTTGCCGACGCGGAAGGAGTGTTTCTTAGCCATTGAAGGCTCCTTTCAGAGAAGATTCCCGCCACAAAACGCCACAAAAGTGCCGCAAACGAGTTTCTCTGAAAGCCTCTCAGAAACGCAAAAGCCTCTGAACCAAGTACTTATGGCTCAGAGGCATCAAGATAAGCGGAGAGAGGGGGATTCGAACCCCCGGACCCCATTTCTGGAATCACATCATTAGCAATGATGCGCATTCGGCCACTCTGCCATCTCTCCTTGCGTTCACCGACGCCGACAAATGATAATGGGTTCGCGTTCGGACGCAAGACCAGCTCATTTTGTGCCGATTGTCAGGAATTCCGTGTCATTCATCAAGTCTAACTTCCAATATTTGCAGCTACATATTCGCCGAAAACTGTTCAGCAAATTCGAGCACGATCCCATCTACGATCTGCTTCAGGTCCGGCAACATCGCATCTTTCAGGAATCGGTAATTACTGCGATTGAGTGATTCGCGGTTGCGAAGGGTGCCTTTGGTTGCGATTTCAAGAATATGCACGTCGGAGTATGCCCGGACGAGAACTTCGAGGCGGCTGTATTCGTTCTTATCTGTGCCGCGCCCCAGTTTGATGTCGTCACGACTGATGCGGGCGCCCCAACCTTTTTCGTTGAGCACTGTGTTGTAATCGAAGCCCGGGAAATGATCGCAAAGTTTCTGCAAACAATCTTCGATGTGTTCGGTCAGTTCACTGCGAAGCTGCGAATGTTTCAGCCGCAGTTCTTCTTCTGTCGCGGCATCTGCATTGGCCGACGCACTGTCGGCCATCCGAGCCTGCTGGCCGCGTTGGATCGCGCGTTGCAATCGTTCTTCAAAATCTGACATGAAGGAGGCTTTCCGGTGCCGCCACAGGAGTGGATTGGGTCAACAGGATTTACAAAAATTTAGACTGTGTTGCAGCATATCTTGCCCAAGACAGTTTCAACAGTCGTCAAGGCGTGCGACAGAGAATTTCTTTCCTGTTCACCTCCGGTAAATCCTGTGCTGCCACGCAACTCGGACGTTATGGTGCGAATTTTGCGATGACAACGCGATCGATCGTCATCCTGCCGCATGTTTTCAAAAGCGAATATTCCGGGCGACTGCCACAACCCCGCGATCCGAAATTGTCAACCCCCGCGCCAGATCTGCGGCACGATCCACGCCGATCGAAACACCATCAGGAATTCGGACACCCTTATCAATGATCGCGTGTTCAATCCGGCAGTTTCGCCCGACATCCACACCCTCAAACAGGATTGAATCGCGGACATGCGCGAAACTATGCACCCGCACGCGTGGTGACAACACGCAGCGTTCTACCGTGCCGCCGGAAATGATCGACCCCGAACAGACCAGACTGTCAACGGCACTTCCCACGCGTGGCGGGCTGTGGTCGTGGTTGTTGAAGACAAACTTCGGAGGGGGCAAAGGCGGTTGCCATGTGCGAATCGGCCAGTTCGCGTCGTACAGATTAAGCTCCGGCTGCACTGAAATGAGATTCATATTCGCTTCGTAATAGGAATCGAGGGTCCCGACATCGCGCCAATATGCTGGCTGGCGTGTCTCATCGTCCAAAAACGGCCAAGCGATGATGTTCGATGAATCAATGATCGAAGGAATGATGTCCTTTCCAAAATCCCGATTGCTACCCGGATCGTTTGCATCAATACAGAGTCGTTCGAACAGAAAGTCGATGTTGAAAACATAAATCCCCATCGATGCGAGGCACATGTCAGGACAATCGGGCATCGGATCGGGATCTGCCGGCTTTTCGCGAAATTGAATGATGCGGCGGTCTTGATTGACCCGCATGACTCCGAAACGGCGACCATCCTCTAATGAAACTGGCAAACAGGCAATGCTGGCATCGGCTTTCGACGCGATATGCTCACGCACAAGGCTCGAATAGTCCATCCGATAGACATGATCGCCGCTCAAGACAACGATATACTTCGGCTGCACTTTTTCGATCGTGTAGATATTCTGATAAATAGCGTCGGCAGTTCCCAGATACCAGTTTTCATCGATGCGTTGTTCGGGTGGACGCACATCCACAAATTCGCCAAGCTCGGCCGGCAGAAAATGCCAACCCAGTCCGATATGACGTTCCAGACTTGCAGCCTTATACTGCGTGACGACCAAGATTTTTCGGATGCCGCTGTTCAGGCAATTTGAAAGCGTAAAATCAATAATACGGAAACAGCCGCCAAACGGCACAGCTGGTTTACTGCGGTCACGCGTTAATGGGTCCAATCGGGAACCCTTCCCACCGGCCAGCACAACTGCCAGCACATTTTGCATTGTCGTGATCCTCCTAGCTACCGCATGGAGTGTCGCGAATAACGCCAGTTCCCTGCAAGTCTCACGCCAGAATTCTAGCCCACGACATTGAATCCAGAGAAACTGGAGACTTAATACTTGGAAAGCGTCTCATCCAGATTCAAGAGCACGCGGGCTACCAATGTCCATGCCGCGGCATCCTGAGGAGTCGTCTCACCCGGCAACTCTGGCAGTTTCATGGGATCGCCCGTCGTTACTTCGCGAGGATTCAGCCAACCATCGGCGAGTCGCTGTCGCTGCAATTTGAGCAGGTCAAGCACTTCCCCTCGTTCGGCGTCGGTAGGTGCTCGTGACGTGCACAGCAGAAACGCATACTCAGCCCTAGCCACGTCCTGAGCAGCGGCATGTTTGAGGACACGCAATGCTAAGGCACGGGCAGCTTCCACAAAAATGGTTTCGTTCAATCCCGTTAATGCCGCCAGCGGTGTATTCGAGCGGACACGCCGAGCACATGAAAAATCACCATTGGGTGCATCGAAGTTCGACATCACTGGATCCGGCATCGAACGCTTGCGGAAACCATAAACAGTGCGGCGATAACGTTCCGCACCAGTCGCCGCTGTCCAGTAGCCGGGATACGTATAGTTGTAGTCGAGTACGTTTTGAGGGACAGGAGGGATAATTCCCGGCCCGCCAACCTTGTGCGTAATTAAACCTGATGCTGTCAACGCGATATCACGCACAACTTCTGAGTCCGCTCGAAACCGCGGGCCCCTTGCCAAGAGGCGATTCAGAGGATCAAGTTCAAGCTGGGCTGGAGTCGCCAGCGAAGATTGTTGATACGTGGCACTTGTCAGAATTGTGCGAATCAGATGTTTGCGACTCCAGCCATGCTCCATAAAGTCCACCGCGAGCCAGTCCAGTAATTCGAGATACTCGGGCACGGGCGCTCGTGTGCCAAAATCTTCTGACGTTTCAACCAAGCCCGCTCCGAAGATCGCCTGCCACGTTTGATTCACGGCGACGCGAGCCGTCAGCGGGGAACGACGATCCACAAGCCACTGCGCAAATCCGAGTCTATTCAGGGGAGCATTTTCGGGGAACGCATGGAAAGCCGCCGGCACGTGCGGTTCGATCGCCTGCAGCGGCTGATCCCAGTTGCCGCGATCCAACAAATGCGTGGCACGGACTTTGTGGTTTTCTCGTTCCGCCATGTGCAAGATTGAAGTCGAAGCCGCAGGTTGTGATTTTAGTAAACCATCAATTTCAGCATTAATGGAAGTGAGTTCTGAAACAGACTTTCGCCACGCGGTGAACACTGCGGCGTGCTGTGCTGTCGTTCGCTGTGCTTGCAGGACACGTAACGCAAGGACTGCTGCATGATCGACTGGCGGTGCGATCGGCGTTGTGTTCGTCGTGATACTAAAACGCGCACAACCCAACATGTCCCCCATGCGCCACACAACTTTCAACTGCGTTCCCTCCGGAAATTCAAGCGGCTGTGCAAACTGCACGACTGCGACGCTCGGTTGATTCCGAAGCCCAAGACCTCGATCAGCAACCCACGAGTTCTCATCTTTACCATCGATCAGGTATGCGACCGGACCCGCAGATTTCTTGCCTTCGTCGGACTGCGAATCCGCCTGCGAAAAATCCGCTGTGGCGTTGACAAGATTGAGTTTCTCCCATTCCGTGGCATCCGGTTTGCGGGCCAAGACTTCCAGTTCTTGCACGACCCATGTGCCGTTGTTACTGCGGCCCGGACCGTTGTGAGGCAGATCCCCATGTGTCAGGGCTTCCAGTTGTAAGCCCGTCACGCCATGCAGTTCCGGCGTTGCCAAGATAAAGACATCGCTGCTTGTGTGGCCTTTCATCAAAAGTGATTTGTCGGATTCCTGGGTGGGGTGACTGAGTCCGCTATTGCTGCCCATTTCGATGGCGTCCAACGGTTGCCAATCAATGAGTTTTGATTCCAGATCGCTGGCCCATGCCGACAACTCTGCTTCCCAGTTTGGGCGTTCGCTGCGAATGCGTCCTTCGAGGGCCAGCACACGCGTCTTGATCTCCGTGATCTGCTGCAGTTGCTCCTGCGTGTAGACCCACGATTGGGCCTCATACGAATTGTTGATGAACGCAAATACGCCGTAGTATTCGTCGTGGGTCAACGGATCAAACTTATGAGTATGACATTGGGCACACTGCGTGGTCAGCCCCAATACGGCTTTCCCAATGCAGTCAATGCGGTCGAACATTTCGACCATTCGAAACTGCTCCGCGACGATCGCTCCTTCTTCGTTAATCATACTGTTTCGCAGAAATCCTGTCGCGATGATGTGTTTCTGAGTTGCTTCAGGCAAGAGATCTCCAGCAATCTGTTCCACCACAAACTGGTCGTACGGCATGTCGAGATTGATGGCTTCAATGACCCAGTCGCGCCACGACCACTGCTCACGCTGCAAATCCTTTTCGTAGCCGTTTGTGTCGGAATAGCGTGCCAGATCGAGCCAGTGCCGGGCCCACTTTTCACCAAAACGGTCGCTCTGGAATAACGACTCAAGCGTCTTCGCCACACCATCCGTTTCAAAAGCGGCTAACTCCTGCGGCGATGGTGGTAGACCAATTAAGTCAAGGAAAATTCGGCGGCACAAAGCAGCGTTGGATGCCGGCGGCGATGGTGTGAGCAATTCCTCCGTCAGTCTTGCCAATACAAACGCATCAATCGGTTGATCCGGGCCAACCTGCGGGAACACCGACTTGGTCGGTGCGGTAAACGCCCAATGATTTTCATACTTGGCACCTTCCGTGATCCATTGCCGCAAGGTGGCGATCTGAACTTCCGAAAGTGGCTTGTTATGGTCCTTGGGCGGCATCATCGTATCAGCATCGTGCGAAGTGATGCGTCGCATCATCTCACTGTCGTCCGGTTGACCCGGCACGATTGCTGCGTTTCCTGATTCTCCGCCTGCCAAGGCGTTGACACGCACATCAAGGCGAAGTCCAGCCTTGCGGACGTCCGTGTCGACGCCATGACAGAGCGTGCAGTGTTCGGCCAAAATTGGCTGCACCTGACGCTGAAAATCAACTGGCGGGGCCGCACTTACGAATTCCGAAAAGTCTGCAAGAATCATCAGAATACTGAAAAGAGCGACATGCTTTAAATGGGGCATAGTTGGTTCCTGACCTTTTGCGGACGGCTTTTTCGCTGGAACCTAAGACCTGTCAGAGTGCGATACAACAGGCAGAAGCCAGGCTGAAGCCTGTGTTCCCATGAGACTCGTGATTATAAAGCTTCTTTCCGGCGGGAAAACCTTCATTTGATGAATCTCATCGTTAGAACGTGCTGATTGCCGAAAAATCATTACTGTTCCTGGTGGACGCCATTTATTCCGGGCTTTCACGTTGAACATCTTTGAGCCGCTTGTCAGAATACGCGGTTCGCGATCTAAATACTGAATGGATGTGCAGATACCGTCGCGACGTGGAATTCCCGTTTTTTTGTTCACAATATCTCATACTGGTGTGTCATGTTGAAGGACCGATCTCGAATTGAACGTCAGCTGACTTTCTCTCAGCAGCAACTTTCGGTTATTGAAGCCAAGTTGGAAACCGATGGCGTGACGGGTAAAGCGCGGACCAAAAATCCCGTTTGGCGAAAGCTAAGTGCCGAACATCGGCAACTCAGGCGCCGTCTCTATGCTGTGGCAGCGTTGGAGAAAAGGGAAGCCGATGCAGCGCAACGGAAGGCTGACAAAGCGAATGGGGTTGCGGCACCTGTAGAAGCCTGATCTGCTGATCGCGGCCGATGACGCGATGATGCTTAGCAGGGTTTGGCGAAGACCAGTTTCGTGTGCGGTGTGATCACAGTACAGCGTGCTGTTGAACTACGGGCTCCTCGGACGCTGACGGCAGCAGATGTTATCCACTCGGAGAGATGGCAGAGTGGCCGATTGTGCAGCACTGGAAATGCTGTGTGTCCGAAAGGGCACCGGGGGTTCGAATCCCCCTCTCTCCGCTCCTGCACCTTCATCCAAGGTGCAACAAGCCCGATGCAATCGACGTCCGAGAGGCGTTTGATCGCTCCCGGGCTTTTTTGTTGCGCCTACGTGCAGTTCTCACGAGAGCCAAAATGTTGTCGCTGGGATGTGAACCATTGAATTTCGTGTGACCGGACTGAGCAACGCCAGAAATTTAGCAGCAGGTGCAAATTTGATGATCCAACATACCGTCGAAATCCGTGTGCGTTACAGCGAAACCGATGCGATGGGGTTTTTGCATCACTCGAATTATCTTAGTTATTTTGAAGTGGGGCGGACCGAGTTGTTTCGGGCGCAAGGCGGGAATTATCGTCGCATGGAGGAGCTAGGGTTGTATTTCGTGGTCGCAAAAATTGAAGTGCGATATCGGCGGCCAGCTCGATACGACGACCAGCTTTCGCTCAAAACTGAGATTTCTCGTGTCACTCCTGCGAAGCTGGAGCACCACTATTGTTTGATGAGGGAAAACGAGGTTTTGGCTGAAGCAGACTCGATTATTGCCTGTGTAAATCGCGTGGGAGAGGTGCAGAGAATTCCGGAAGATCTGGTAGAAATGACAACTTCGAAAGATCATACTTAAAAAATGGGCAGGTTGTTTGACATGTTCCCGCTAGGCAAGATAGGGTGTTACGGAGTTTGAGGAGGCTGTCGCAACCTGAACGCGTGTTTCGGGAATATTTGTGGTGGCTGCTGCATATCGTGATGTGCGGCATCAAGTTGATTTACAGAGGATAGAATCATGCGATACTTGGGATTCATGTTGGCGTTGGCTGTGATGCTGATGTCCAATACGGCGGAAGCGGGCCGCCACAATTGCTGCAAGGCGCCAAAATGCAAAACTCACCATCACTGTGTGAGCCACAAGCATCACCACTGTGAAAAAGCAGCGGATAAGTGCTGCAAACCAGCTCCAAAATGTGGTGATTGCAATGCGTGCGGCAGCAGCACTGGCTGCGGCGTAGCAGCACCAGCAGCTCCAGCAGCTGAAGCTCCAGCAGCTCCAGCAGTTGAAAACGCTCCAGCTCCTCCAGCTGAAGCAGCACCAGCACCAGCAGCACCACCCGCTGCCTAGTTTTGCGGTGACAGAAATTGCCAGCAGTCAACAGCATGATTCTTTTGGATCATGCTGTTCATGGCCAGATTCGAAGACAGCGGCAGCAATGCCGCTGTTTTTATGCGCCGTGGTGAAATCGGCAACACGACGATAAACCTCGCTTCCATTGGTAGCCAAAAGCCTGAGACTACGGATTCCTTGGTTTCGGTTGTCTTGACAAGTGTCGTCGTAACGGTGATGCTTTGAGAATGGCAACGTCATCAGTCCCGCCGTCTTCTCGAAAACCAAGGTTCGACTCACTGGAACAGGAAGCATTCCTGAATCTGTGGAGAACTTACGATTGCCTTAAGGCTCTAGAAGAAGAGTTGTTCACAAAGTTTCAATTGTCTGCACAACAATATAATGCGCTTCGGTTGTTGCGTTCTGTGTATCCGGGATGTTTGCAGACTTTGGCTTTGGGTAAACTCTTGATTTCACGCAGTCCAGACACAACCCGAATGCTGGATCGACTCGAATATCGGCACCTAATCATCCGCGAACGGCGCTCTGAGAATCGGCGTGTGGTTGAGATTGCGATCACGCAACAGGGGCTCGATCTTCTTGAGGAAATGGCATCTGAAGTTCAGGCGATGCATACGCGGCAACTGGGACACTTGAATCGTGTTGAACAACTCGAACTCACGGCATTGCTGAAACGCATCCGCGAACCTCACGAAGATGCGAGTTGCGGTTGGCTGGATGAGTAAACGGACTGATGTTGCCAGCAACTTAGTTTCTCGTACGGAACCGCAGTTGTTGTGCTTCAATGACTGAAACGACGATAAAAAGACCGGAAATTCGGCAGAGGAACCAAATTATGAAAACGTCACTTCTCACATGGCTGAGTGTGTGCATGCTAAGTCAAGCCGCCTTTGGTGACGACTGGCCTCACTGGCGTGGGCCGCACAACAATGGGCTGTCTACTGAAATCGGCCTTCCCGACTCATGGTCACCAAAAGGTGAAAACCTTTTGTGGCGGAAGGAAGAATTTGCATCACGCTCGTCACCGGTCGTGATGAACGGGCGCGTGTACGCTGTCTGTCGGTCATTTCCTGAGACGACTCAGGAAGGCGAGAAGACGGTGTGTCTTGATGCAAAAACGGGCGACCTGATTTGGGAGAGCATTCACAACATTTATCTATCGGACGCTCCGGCGGAGCGCGTCGGTTGGTCAAGTGTTGTGGGCGATCCCGCTTCTGATACTGTTTATGTGCTGGGGCTTGGTTGTGTGTTTCAGTGCCTTGACGGCAAGACCGGGAAGACACTCTGGGAACACTCGATGAGCGAAGAGTACGGAATGCTTTCGACGTACGGTGGTCGTACCAATTTTCCAGTTGTGTTCGAGGACCTCGTCATTATTAGTGGTGTTCTGACCGGTTGGGGTGAGACCGCCATTCCGGCTTACCGCCTCATCGCATTTGACAAAAAGACGGGCGTTGCGCAGTGGCTAAAGAGCACTAAGGTGCGACCAGAAGATACCACTTACAGTACTCCGGTCTTCACACGCTTCAATGGACAGGATGCGATGGTCGTGGGTGCTGGAGATGGCGCAATTTACGCGCTTCAGCCGCGTACCGGAAAGACGATCTGGAAGTATCAAGCGTCAACGCGCGGACTAAACACCACGTCGTTAGTTGACGAGAAAGGGATTGTGTATTGCGGCCATGCTGAAAAGAACGCGACCGATACGAAGATCTTGGGGGCCGTTTTCGCATTTGACGGCAACACGGAAGGCGATATTGCGGAAGACAAATTGCTGTGGAAGATTCCAGGGAAGGCTGTTGGCCGAAATGCTCCGGTCAAGGTTGGTGGCCGGGTGTATTTTGTCGAGGACGGTGCTTCTCTCGTGATTGTTGATGCGCAGACCGGCGAATTGATTGGTCCGCGGAAACCCAACGGCACGGTGGAGCAAATGAAATTGGGAAGAACCATGTTTGGGAGCCCCGTGGCTGGCGACGGTAAGATCTATATCGCTGAGAATTCAGGCCGGTTCTACGTCTTGAAACCTAACGATACGGGTGTTGAAAAGATCAGTGAAGTCCGACTGGCCTCGGACGAACTGGTGTTCGGTTCCCCTGTAATTTCCAACGGGAGGATCTATCTGCCGACGATTGATGCGTTGTACTGCATCGGCAAGCCAGATGCCGCAGCTGTCGTCAAGACGACGAAGCTGAAGTCGCCGAGAGAGACAGCGGCAGACAAAGACAAAGTCGTGGCGCAAATCATGCTGACACCCGTAGAATTGATGCTAATGCCAGGGCAGAAAGTCAACCTGCAAGTCAGAGGTTACAATAAGAACGGCGAATACCTGCAGCCAATAAAGGACGCTGAGATCACGGTGGCCGGCGGCGGTACGATCGGAAAGGATCTGATATACACGGCTCCTGCAGCGGGTGTGGCCGCAGTTATTTTGACCGCAAAATTGGGTGAGATCACGACAACCGCCCGCATTCGCGTCATTCCGTCGCTGCCGTGGAAGTTTGATTTCTCAGACGACCTAGTTCCTCCTGTCTGGATTGGTGCGACGTATCGCCATAAACCCGCTCCTCTCGACGGACAAAAGGGACTTGTTAAAATCAGTACCATTCCCAAAGGGACCCGCAGCCATGCGTGGATGGGTTGGACGAATTTGCATGACTACACCGTGCAGGCCGATTTCAAGGCCACTGAAAACAATGGACGCTTGCCTGACATGGGACTGCTCAATCAGCGTTACGCGATGGATCTGCAGGGGTCGCATCGACTTCAGATTCGTTCATGGGTCGCGCGACTTGAACTGCGTTTCGCGAAAACCATTGAAATGCCCTGGTCGGCCGACAAATGGTACACCATGAAGTTTCAGAGTGAGAACAAGGATGGCAAAGTCATGCTGCGTGGAAAGGTGTGGTTGCGGGATGAAGCCGAACCAAAAGAGTGGCAGATTGAAGCCACCGATGAAACACCTAACATTTCGGGGAGTCCCGGCCTGTTTGGAAACGCCACTGATGCGGAATTCGTCATCGACAATGTACAGGTAACGGCAAACAAATAGCCGGCACTCGGCCACCGCAGAGGGAATTCTATTTCTGGGATGGACACCGACCATCAAGTTGCTCGGTGAGGCCTTTTTCGCGAGGGCCACGCCAGGATTCATGTTCATGGATCCTGCAGTCTGGGAAACTCTAAAAGTTAACAACCTCCTCCATAAGGATTTTTTAATCATGCTGAAACTGAAGGATCAATTCGTCGCAGGTCTGTGTCTTGCTGCAAGCACAATCTGGCTAGGAAGTAGTCTTGCAGCCGAAGACCCGACGGCGTTCGTCGTCAGCGAAATATCTAAAATGAAGGTCGGTGCAAACGATTGGCCGCAGTGGGGTGGTAGCACCTCCCGAAATAACACGCCAGATGGCAAGAACATTCCTATCAACTGGAATGTTGATACCGGTGAAAACATCCTTTGGTCGATGCCCTTGGGCTCAGAAACCTACGGCAATGCAGTGGTCGCCAATGGTAAGGTTTACGTCGGCACAAATAACGGAAACGGTTACATCAAGCGCTATCCAAGTACCGTCGACCTAGGATGTTTTATTTGCTTTGACGAGAAGGACGGAAAATTTCTGTGGCAGCATTCCAGCGAGAAACTAACGACAGGACGCGTCAATGACTGGCCAGATCAGGGGATCTGCAGTTCGCCTTTTGTCGATGGCGATCGAGCGTGGTATGTGAGCAGTCGTGGGGTGGTTGTGTGTCTGGATACTGAAGGTTTCCACGACGATGAAAATGACAGTCCTTTCGTGGGCGAGAAATTCACTGACAAAGATGAAGCGGACGTTGTCTGGGAACTCGACATGATGAAGCAACTCAAAGTTTCACAACACAACATGTGCAGTTGCTCAATCACAGGCGTCGGTGATCTGTTGTTCGTGAATACAGCCAACGGTGTCGATGAAGGACACTTTACAATTCCCGAAGAAGAAGCACCGAGCTTCATTTGCGTCAATCGTAATTCAGGGGAAGTTCTGTGGAGCGACAAATCGCCGGGTGCCAACATTCTTCACGGCCAGTGGTCGTCTCCAGCGTACGGAGTTTTTGACGGTGTTGCTCAGGTACTGTTTGCCGGCGGTGACGGTTATCTGTATAGCTTTTCGGCAGAAGGCAAAGACGGAAAATCCGAATTGCTGTGGAAATTCGACTGCAATCCCAAGAATACCCTGTACACGCTCACGCGTGCCACGCGAAACCACTTGATTGCGATCCCGGTTGTGTACGACGGCCTCATTTATATTGCGGTCGGCGAAGACCCTGAACACGGCGATGGACAGGGCCATCTGTGGTGCATTGATCCGACCAAGCGAGGCGATGTCAGCCCGACGATCGTGTACAATTCGAAAGATCCCAAGACTCCAATTGCCCCCAAGCGGCTTCAGGCCTTGGATGAAAAGGCGGGGGATTTTGAGCGTGAAAATGCCAATTCCGCAGCGGTCTGGCACTACATCGGTGAAGACCCGTCAGTCTTTGAAACGCAGATGCACCGCACGATGGGGACTGTGGCTATCAAGAATGACCTGTTGTATGTGCTCGACTTCGGCGGGCTTTTCCATTGTGTCGATGCAAAAACTGGCAAGGGCAATTGGACTTACGACATGTTTGCAGAGTCTTGGGGTTCGCCCCTGATTGTCGAAGACCATGTCTACATCGGCGACACCGACGGAGACATCTGCATCTTCAAGCTGTCAGCTGAAATGGAACTCCTCAGCGAAGTCAGCATGGCATCATCCGTCGTGGCAACCCCCGTCGTCGCCAACAACACCATGTTCATTGCAATCCGCAATCGCATCTTTGCCATTCAGGAAGGCGCGAAGAGTAAGCCTGGGAAGTAAAGTTTTGGCATATGACCCAATTAAAGCCGCGATGATTGAGTCATCGCGGCTTTTTTTTTTGCGTTGACCACGAGGTCGCAACTGTTCAATGAGGGAAGCCGAACTTTCGAAAAAATGACTTAGCAGCATCTGTCATTTGGACGAATCTAAATCACTTGAAAAAGGTCTCGCACCAGATCCACTCTCAGCGCCAGGGTCGCTTGGCAGAGGGACATTCCCGTCCGAAGGTGTGAAAAATCGCGGGTCTTCGGCAGCAGGCTTTTTGAAATCATCCGCCTGTGCAGGTGTGACACTCGGACTGCTAAACGTCGAGCCCCCTGGCTGATAGACGGGAGCATTTGACGGCGGCACAACGATCGTACCCGAAGGTGCAAAGTTCCCTTGAGTTCCGTACATTTGCTGGCCATATGGCCTTTGTTGGTACATGGGCGGATACATGCAACCAACAAGAGCAAGCAAAGACAAGGGGGTGACAAATTTGGTGGGGAACCTAGACATCCTGTCCGTTTCCTGCAACGTACTTGTAAGACTTTCTGACTTAGCAAAAGTCAGGCTCTGCGTTCGGAACGCTGATGGCTGAAAACGCTTTAAAAAGGTCAGGAACCAACAGTGCGGAGCACCCTCCGGGCCAGTTGGCTATTAATTCCTGACCCTTTTTTTAAAGCCTGACAACGCATAAAACCAGCAATCCGTGCGGTTTCAACGCATGAACGCGCAGAATCTGCCGGATGTTTACCGCATCTGTGAAATTTTGTCCAGATGGGATTTCGCGGCTCCCCGCAGCGGCGAAGTTCAATAATCGACCCCCATGTTGCGTTCAATCGATCGTGCCTTCTCGGAAATAATGTACTTTCCGTACCATGGATCAGGGTCACGTTCTCGATCGTAGTCAGCTCGGCCTTCGTCACCGACGAAATCCCATTGGCCATCATCTTCGTCTGAGTCTTCGCCGACATCGGTTGGCCTTGGCGTGAATTGACGAGTCATCCTGCGCATCGCCACGCGGGGTGATTCGACCATCGCACATCCGGCCAGTTGCAAGGCGATCAGGCAAGCTGTGAGTCGTATCATTCGCGAGGGGATCATTGTCAATTCCTGCACAGTGTTACGCTTGGAACGCTGACGTGAGAAATGCCAAATGTTACTCTTCGTTACATCCCAAGGAGTGGATGTGCCAAACGGAGCGACAAAGTTACAATCACTTGATCGCGGTGCAAGTGTAACCCCGAAACAATCTGTGCCCAGAGGACTTCATGCTCCCACTCGACATCTTGGTCGTCGCTCCTCACCCCGACGATGCCGAAATCAGCTTAGGCGGCACAATTGCAGTCTCGCTTCAGCAGAATCTGCGCGTGGGTGTGGTGGAATTGACCTCCGGTGAACCAACACCGCATGGTTCAATTGAAACCCGCCGCCGTGAGACCCAAAAGTCAACTGAGATCCTCGGGCTGACGTGGCGAAGTCATCTGGATCTTCCGAATCGGAGCGTACAGCCGAATCTTGAAGCCAGACGGAAGCTGGCGGAGATCTTTCGTACGGTCCGACCGCAGATCATCCTTGCACCATATTGGCAAGACGCACATCCTGACCATGTCGCTGCGAGCAGTCTTTGTGACGACGCCCGGTTTTGGTCGAAGCTGAGTCGCTCCGACATGGCAGGCGACCCATTCTGGCCACCACTCCTGCTGCATTATTTCAGTATTCATCTGCGGATTCATCCTGCACCTTCGATTGTGATGGATATCTCTTCACAGATTGAAACCAAGATGTCTGCCGTCAGGGCCTTTGAGAGTCAATTGATCACCGGACGCAACGAGGAATTCCCGACCATCATCGACGACATCCGTGACCGGGCTCGCTATTGGGGATGGTCGATCGGCAAGGCCTTTGGTGAACCTCTTGTCAATCGCGAGTCCACCGGGATCGCTTCGCTTTCGTCTTTACTGCATTAAGTATGTGTGCAGCGTAGTTGGCTAAACACCAAGATCAATTGGCTGGGCGGCGTTGGATTTTTGCGAATTCAGCTCTGGAATAGCGAGATCTGCTCTGCCGCTTCCCAGAAAACGCCTAGCGCAAGCGCGGTGGTCTCCGTGCGTGATGGATGTCATTGGTGACAATCGGGGCATCGTCAATCACTGCTACCTCATCAATAATTTCCACATCCTCGATGACTTCAATCTCGCCAATGAATTCTAACTCATCCACAATGTCATCAACAAATTCTATTTCCCGCATGATCTCAACGACTGGTGCGTCGTCGATGAACTCCGCGTTGTCGATCAAATGTGCGTCAAGTAGCGGCGCGGACTCATCTATCAAAACTGGAAGCCCCTTTGCGACTTCGTGTGTGCGGATTTGTAATCTTGGCGGGGGTTGTACGTTGGCGTGAAACTGAAAGATCACGTCGCCGATAGCCACTTCCGCACCGTGCACTAATTTGGCGATTTTTTCCACACGTTCACCATTGACGCGCACGCCATTCATGCTACCTAAGTCGCGAAGATAGTAGTCCGCATCAACTTGTAACAAGACGCAATGCATGCGGGAAATCTTTGGGCTGAAATCGATGATGGCATCGCAATCCGGACTGCGACCGACGAGGACAACCGCTCGATCAATCACAATTTGTGACCCAGGTCCAGTTGGATGCAACACGGCAACCATTGATGCTTTCCGGAAAGTTTTCCCGGCTCCGTTAGCGAAAACCGAATGCCTTCAGCCCATCACGCATGAACGCAGCATTCCGGTCAGTGCTGATTTTGCTGCGAATCGACTAAGGCTGCTACTGATTTTGTCGCCGTTCAGTAGAAAAAAGACCAGAATAAGTCTGCTGGACCGGTAAGAACGACTCGGGGACGCCAAGATACGAAGAATGAACCGTGCATCGACATCTTCAAACTAGATGAGAGTTGGATATGAACCTTTTTGGGGCAGCGGAACAGCAGAATCGTGACAGTGCCAAGCCGCTGGCCGCGAGGATGAGACCGGTGGTGCTTGCTGAATTCGCTGGTCAGCAACATATTTTGGCCGACGGCAAGCTGCTTCGCCGCATGCTGGACGCTGACCGGATAGGTTCCATGATCTTCTACGGCCCCCCCGGAACCGGAAAAACAACGCTGGCCGAACTGATTGCCAAACAGACTCGTCGGCACTTTGAGCGTCTAAACGCCACAACTTCGGGCGTGCGCGAAGTCCGTGAAGTCCTGCTGGCGGCCGCCGATCGCTTGGCTGCTGACGGGACTCAGACGATCGTCTTTATTGATGAACTTCATCGCTTCAGTCGTAGTCAGCAGGACATTCTGCTGCCGGACGTTGAAAGTGGTACGATTTCCCTGATTGGTGCGACCACCGCCAATCCATTTTTTTCACTGGTTGCACCGCTCATCAGCCGCAGTCAGGTGTTCGAATTCAAGGAACTAGAAAAAACGGATCTGATTATTTTAATGCAGCGTGCGTTGCACGACAAAAAACGCGGACTCGCGGAGCATGCCGTGATGGTACATCCCGAGGCACTTGATTTCATAGCTACGTTGTCGGACGGAGACGGTCGGCGTGCACTCACAGCTCTGGACATTGCAGTGCTGTCTGTTTCCCGCACGACGAAAATTGTCGACTCGGCAGTCGCGGAAGAATCCATGCAGCGGCGAGTGCTGCGGTTCGATCCCGCCGGCGACGATCACTACGACGTCGCCAGCGCGTTCATCAAGAGTATCCGCGGCAGTGATCCGGACGCTGCACTGTACTGGCTGGCTCGAATGTTGGAGTCGGGCGAAGATCCGCGATTCATCGCGCGACGCCTCGTGATTGCCGCATCTGAAGACATTGGAAACGCTGACCCGATGGGTTTACTGATTGCCACTGCTACATGGCAGGCTACGGAAACAATCGGGATGCCCGAATGCCGCATCAATCTCGCGCAGGCCACCACCTATTTGGCTTGCGCTCCGAAGTCGAACGCGTCATACGCGGCGATTGATGCCGCGATAGCTGACGTGCGACAGAACACGCTCGTTCCGGTCCCCATGCATCTCCGGGACGGGCATTATGCGGGTTCTGAGCGACTGGGACACGGGGTAGGGTATGAGTATGCTCACGATTCCGCCGACGGTTGGGTCAATCAGGATTATCTCGGTGTCGATCGAACCTACTATCATCCAGTGGATCGAGGCCGGGAATCCGAGTTTCGTCAACGTTTGCATGAGCTGCGTACACGCCGTGCACCTGCACCCGATTAAAACGACAACGGGTTGACACTGCTCCGCACTAGGTTTGGCAAGGCGCACGCTGCCAAGCAGATTCGCTATTGAGCGGCATGGTTGCTGCGTGTTGCAGGTGCGTCATGAGTCGTGAGTCGCGGATTTGCAAAACTCCAGACTCGGGTTTCCGCGAACTGCAGAATGCGGGAGGCTGTGGGGGCGGCCACTGTCCCGCCGTATTGAACTCCCGGCATTGTCGGTTCATCAACCATCACGAGTACCAGCACTTCTGGGGATTCCGCAGGCGTCCCACAGACAAATGAGAGGACCCACGCTTTGTCCGAATAGGTTCCCGTCACGAGATCCAGTTTCTGAGCAGTGCCGGTCTTTCCAAAGATGGACAGGCCGGCGATTTTTGCCGACTTGCCGGTCCCGCGTTCGACAACCTGCTTCAGCGGTTGTTGAACCAGCCATTCCGCGATGCTCGTATCCAACAGCACTGACTGGACGTCGGTTCCCGGTTCGACGATCTGTGAGCCAGACACGTAATCTTGGGCTTGACTGTCCGCATGTCTCAATAAATGAGGTCTGACAAGTCGTCCGCCGTTTGCGAGCGCGGCGTGAGCGGTGATCAACTGCAAGGGAGTGACAGCGAGCTCCTGTCCCATCGGGATGGATCCTAGTGAATAAACATTCCATTGCGTTACTGGTCGCAGCAATCCAGAGAGTTCGCCCGGTAGTTCGATTCCCGTCCGGCGACCGAAACCAAACGCACGAGTAGCTTCGTACAGCGATTCAAGCCCCATCCGTTCGCCAATTTTTGCCATGCCGATGTTACTCGATTTTACCAAGACGTCTTCGACACTCAATGCGCCGTAAGCATGATGATCGTGCAGTATCCGAGGACCCATTCGATACAAACCAAAACTGCAATCAATCATTTCATCGAAAGCGAGTAACTTGTGCTGAATCGCCCAACCGACGATGAAAGGCTTAAATGTCGAACCGGGTTCGAAGACAGCAGACACCGCCAAATTCTTCCATGCGGCTGCAGGCACTTCCAGCAATGCGTTGGGATCGAAACCGGGCCGGGACGCCATGGCCAGAATTTCGCCGGTCCGCGGTGCCATCACGATCGCACAGGCGCCGAGCGGCTTCCATTTTTCCATCAATGCATCGAGTTGCCGCTCTGTTTCAATCTGCGTGAGTAAATCGATCGTTGAGACGACAGTCTGCCCATGTTTCGGTGGATGCGAGCGTTCGGCCGTAACTTCCATGACGATCCCGCGGGCATCGCGTGTCATTACGCGGTTGCCATCTACGCCGCGAATCAAGTCGTGGAGACTCTGTTCAAGCCCGCCCTGTCCCGCGTTATCGATGTTGCGGATTCCGAGCACATGCGAGGCAAAACTGCCTTGAGGATATTGCCGTTGATATTCGCGGCGCAAGCCCCATGTGGTTTTGGGGAGATTTAATTCCCGAATTGTCGCAACTTGCGCATCGCTGATGCGACGTTGAATCCACACGAATCGCTTGTCCGCGTTGTCGACAATTCGATGATAAACTTCGTCGGCGTTGAGCTGCAGAATGGGGCCGACCCGCCATGCAAAGTCCCACGGATCTGAAATTTCTTCCGGAACAGCGAACAGACTGTCGCAGGGAATGGTCAGTGCGAGGACTTGGCCGTTGCGATCTAGAATTTCGCCTGGTCGTGCAGGAATGACTTCTCCAAAAATACTTTGTCGTGCGACGCGATCGTTCATCAATTGCCGCTGCGCGCCTTGCAGTTGAATGAGTCGCGTGACGAGGATCGCCCAACCGATGAACACAAAAACAGAAACCAGCCCGAATCGCCACGATCGTCGCGAGGCTGATGCCAGTTCGTTGCTCAAAGGTAGGTCTGGCCATCCCTCAACGACGTTCTCCGCAGGATCGCCCTGTTCTGTCTCCGAGTTTTGGGGAGAGGCATTCTGCGGGCGCGGATTGATCTCCCCATTCAGCGTATCGCCGGGAACAGAAACTTCGCCGTTGATAACCTCAGGCATCAGTCAATCCCTTCAGGGTTGAAAGCATGCTGAAACCGCAACCGCGGCAGCTGTTGGCCAATCGACTTGGCTGATTCTTCGCTGCGTTCCGCAACGCGGCTTTTGTGGCGTTCCTGCTTTGATTGTGGTTTCACAGGGCGTTGCTCTAGTTCCCGCATAACAGCCATTTGCGCGGGCGCCGTAAGTTGTTGAGTTTCCAGTCTCTGCCGCACCAGTAGGTCTAGGAAGACGTCCGTTTGATAATACTGCACGCTCACAGTTCTGCGCAGTTCAAGGGTCTGCTTCTCAAGCCACACTCCGGCCATTGAAACAAGGACGACGAGTATCAATCCTCCGGCGAATCGAAAGTACACGGTGAATCCTAAACGTGGGACACCTACGATAAGCGACGTGAACAGAACATCAGGCGACGTGGAGCGTCACGTTGCCATGCATCATCGGCGCGCAGCAGAAAGCCCCGCGAATTCAGAAACTCCGCGGGGCTTTCACTCACTTGTAACTTATCGAACGACGCCTAGCTACGGCACCACATTGACCTCGGCGGCATCCGCAGGAAGTGCCAGAATCAATCCGGCTTTCAGTTTGTTGGGATCTTTCACGACAGACTGATTAAGCCGATAAATCTCAATCCACCGAGAAGACCGCCCCAGAAAACGTGCGGAGATCTCGGAGATCGTTTCCCGTTCGCCAACGCGATATGCTGGGCTGCCGTCGTCCAGCAGCAGGAATTCCGCGGGCTCTGGTATCTTGGATTGTGAATCTACAAAGAATTCGGGATAGCGTTCCTCAAGAACCTCTTTGGCCGGCACTAATACAACCATCCCTGGTCGCATATTCTTCGGTTCCGGGATGCGATGCTGATTAAAAACGGCCAGTGCAGAAAAGTATTTCACGGTGCCGTAGACGCGCTTGGATATTTTTGTGTAGTTGTCGCCGTTTTGGACTACGATTGATTCAAATGTCGAGCCATCATCAGCAGCGGACTGGGAAACACCATTCTGATAGTTGAACGCGGCCAGACTGAATTTTCCGTCGGAACCCGATCCAGCAGCCGTGCGAATTGGATTGGCTGGTTTTTTCGCGCCCGGATTTTTAACCGCATTGAATCCACGCGAATCCGCATGGTCGTTCTGCATTGCGGATTCGGCAGATCGCTCTGAGGGTGCTGGAAAGTTTGACGGAGACGCAACTTGTTCTGCCGCAGGACTGTCGTCCTGTATAAATCCATCAGCGAAGCCTCGTGACTGTTGAGGTTCAGCCATCGCCAACAAGATGGGCTCTGAAACCTGCTCAGCCTCTTCAAACGACGGTTGATCACGAGGCGGCTCAAAACTAATCGCGGTTGAATTCACACCTTCGCCTGACGTCTGTGATTTTGCTATGACGGGCTCTCTTTCGATGTCCGCGAACGTCTGCATAGACTCCAGAGTCGAAGCTGATGAGTCCGTCTCTGCAGGCTGCTGGTCTGCTGGAGTAAATTCCGGGGACGCTGTCTCACGGGGATCTGAGACTGTGAAATTTGGTAGCGTCGATGGCTGGTCTACGACAACGGTGGTTGCATCATCGAGTGGTTCGAGTGTCGCAAACTCGGTGGCTACCAACTGAGACGACGCGGGTTCAGTAATTCGTTCTGCCCTCTGTGCCTGCGTGACCGCAGACTCGTCTGGTTCGTCGAGAGTGCCAAACGATGGGGTTACCGATCGGGTTTCGAGTGCAGGATCCGGCAAAGCGACATCCGCATCCGCAAACGCTGAATCGTCACTCAAGTTTGCCATCTTCACAAGTGGATCTCGCGCTGCTACCGTCGATTCTAGGCCGACAATTTCCGCGCCAGGATTGATCTGCGGATTCTTAGATGGCGTGGTTTCCGTCGGTGATATCGCGGCCTTCGTCAGGTTTTGCTGATGCAAGTCCATCTTGTGATAGACAAGGAAACCAAAGGCGAAGACAAGGATGGTGATGACCATAATCCCCAAGCGGGCTTCATGGCGGCTAGTCGATTTGGCTGCCCCCGCTTTTAGAGCAGTCAGCAGTTGCCCAGCCACCGCGCTGCTCTGAGCTTTGCTGACCGGCTGCGTGGGTTGAGTCGAATTTCCGCCGGCGTTGCTGCCTGCGGCGTTTTTGTCAGAACTTGCCATCCCTGGTGTCCTTTGAATGCGTTTTTAACAATTCGGTCTTCCAGCGAATGGAATGTCAAGATGACCGCGATTCCCCCGGGATTCAAGATCGTCGGCAGAACTTCGGTCAACATGCGTTCCACATGCTGGAGTTCATCATTCGTGGCAATCCGCAGTGCCTGAAACACGCGCGTTGCCGGGTTGCGACCTCCCGTGGCACGCGCAGCTCCGACTGCATCACGCACACAGGATTCCAATTCTTCCGCCGTCGTTACCGGGTGCCCCAGTCGTCGTCGTCGGACAATTTCAATAGCAACCTTCGCGGCTGCCGGTTCTTCTCCGTGCGTGCGAAAGATGTCTTCCAGTTGTTTCTCATCCAGAGTCCGCAGAAGTTCTGCAGCCGGTCGACCTTCATGCGGATGATATCGCATGTCCAGCGGACCACCTGCGTCAAATCCAAATCCTCGTTGACGATCGGCGAGTTGATCCGACGATAAACCAAGATCTAGGACCACGCGATCGACACCGCCGACTCCCAGTTGCTGTAGGACGCTCGAAGCATCTGCATAACTGGCACGTAGAAGGTGACAATTCTTGAGTTGTTCGTGTTGTAGTTTTTGGCCGGCGATGGCCAACATCATCGGGTCACGGTCAAGCCCGATGAGTTGCCCTGTTTCGCCAAGTGCCTTAAGGATCAATAGACTGTGACCGCCTGCTCCGACCGTTCCGTCCAGTACGGTGAGCCCCGTCGTTAACTGCAACCATTGCAGAACTTCACGAGGCATCACCGGAACATGAACCGGACGATGATCAGCAGGTGGCATAAGATTATAGAATTGTTTGAGTTGGGGATTACAGGAACGGTTGGACAAAAACGCCCAACACAGATCGAGACGGAAGAAAGGAGCCGATCTACGCCGAAGCAAACGTCGAAGGCGCAGAACTAGCCGATGAAGAGGGCTTAAAGAGTAAGCGCGAATCAGTCTGGCGCGAAGAGCAGTTTGCTCTGTACAGCAATCTGAGGGTGCAGGACACTGTTTGCGCGGGTTGTTAATGAGCTGAAAGTGTCAAATAGGAGGAATGGACGAAATGTTGAAGGTTCAGGGACAGGCGCAGGATGCGTAGGCATTTCTTTCCCGGGGGACATCATGGACGACACTCAGACTGCAAAAAAAATCAGAAGCTTTCTCAGCATTCGACGCGATGGTCACGCGATTTGCCGAGGAACTCGTCGCCGAGCGAGTCAGCAGCGGCCACATTGATCTGAAAACCGCCAGCTTTCGCACGATCGAGCAGCTCAGCCACGATTTTGGTAAACGAGTGGCTTAGCAACTGGGGCAGCGGTTCATCGTTGATACGCGCGGCAATGATGCTGAAGAGTCTCGCGGAGATCAAAATCAGCGCGCGGCACATCAACCGCATGACCAGCGATGTCGGCAGTAACCTGCGAGAACAGCAACAGCAGCGAGCCGCACTTCACGCGAAGGCAAAGCTGAAGATTGGCACTTTGATGGAATCCCTGATCAAAGAAGTCAGCGACCGAGTGCAGGGGACGGAGAAATTCTGGAACAATCCGGAGGGTGCCAATCAAATCCTCGCCGTCAAAGCCGCCGCCCTCAGCGACGATGGACGACTTTTAGAGGCGTGCTGACTACATTTCGCTGTCCTGCACCCGGAGGCCCCATGATCGGCCCCTGACCAGAAAATCCTCCGGCTTTCGAACCCCAAACGCCTACGAAACCGCCCTTTATCACAACCTCGGAGACCTGCGTTTCCCAGAATTCACCCACAGCTTGTTCTGAGGAGGCTATTTTCCCAACGCGTTCACCATGAATCGGACGTTGACGACAGCCGCGAAAAAGGCCGTGATCAGAGCTACCAACGGCATTGCTGCAGTCTGTCGGGTGTCTTGCACCGTGGTCTGCCGTGCTGAGTCGCAGTCCCGTTCGCTTCGACAGGTTTTCACGGCCATGCGACGGGAAAGTATGTCCATCCTGGAAATCTCGTCGCGGGAATCGCATTGTACCGGGAAGCTGACGCATGCCGCTCGCCGTGTGTGAACAGGCTTCCGTTGTCGCCAGATCTGCTATGCTGTACTGGAATTTGGACCTCTTCGTGCTGCGACTACCCACCGGGATTTGACGTTTTCCTATGTCCGTTCACTTCGAGCCTGTCTGGTCCTGGATGTTGACGCTCATTGCCTGTGCGGCAATGCTGGGCGTGGTATGGCTGGGATACCCGCGACGAATTCGGCATCTGTCCACCGGATGGCGCAGAATCCTGATAGCGCTGCGACTGGCGATTGTGGTCCTCCTGTGCCTGTTGCTGTTGCGGCCTCTGGTGGTTTTCGAAAGTCAGGATCAGTCGGACTCCGTTCTTTATATCATGACCGATATCAGTCGCAGCATGCAGACGGAGGATAACCCTGGTGGAGGAACGCGGCGTCAGGCTCTGCTAAAGATACTGGCAGCAGCAGAATCAGATTTGCAGGAGATCGGCAAAAAAACTGAAATCCGATTCCGCGATTTTTCGGATTCATTGAAGACGGTTCAGGCTCCTGGCGAGACCGCTGACGGCACGATGACGGCCAACGGCAAAGTTCTGGAATTGTTGTCCGAAGAAATGGGAAAAGATCGCGTGCCCGCGGTGATCTTTTTGGGAGATGGACGTCAGGCAGCATCCGGTGCGCTCGATGTCGATCCGATTCAGGCCGCGCGGCTTTACGGCAAGCTCCAACGACCGATCTACTCCGTCGGATTCGGCAGTACCGAAGCATCCGCCGCATCGCTGGACCTCGCCTTGGATGAGTTGGACCTGTCGCGTGAAGTTTTTCAAGGCAACGTGCTGCCGATTCGCGTGAAGTTGCATGCGAACGGAGCGCAAGGACAGCCAGTGCGGATTCGCGTGCTGCTGGAAAATCGTGCGGGTAAACAGGATGGTGAGACTGGTGAAATGATTCCGGTGCCTGTCACCGAGGAAACACGACCGATTGCCATGCATACACCGCAGACGGCATCAGACGACGTCTTTATTCAGCTGCAAATCGCGCCGGAACAGTTCGGCGATCTGAAACTTGCGGTTGAAGCAGAACCGCTTCCGGGAGAAGTTCGGAAGACGAACAATCGCGTGGAGACCATCATTCGCGTCCGCCGCGGAGGCATTCGGGTCGCATATTTTGACATTGTCAGACCCGAACAAAAATGGATCAAGCAAATCAACGACAGCAGCCGCATCCAGTTAGACTATCAATGGATTCGATCCGGCGCGTTTCAAGGGCGAAACAACATTCCAGAACGGTTCTTCGTGCCGGGTAATTATGATGGATTCATCATTGGCGATGTGCCAGCAGATGCGTTCACAGCACAGCAACTTCAAGAAATGGCGATTTGCTGCAACCGTGGCGCGGGGCTGATGATGACAGGCGGACGGGAAAATTTCGGTAAGGGTGGCTATGCGAAAACAGTGCTGGCACCGCTCTTCCCTATTGAGTTACCGCCTGAGAATGCCCAATTGACCGACCCCCAGAGGATGCTGCCATCGCGAGATGGTCTGAGCCATTACGTGATGCAGATTGCGGCACCCGATCAAAATCGGAGTCGGTGGAATGAGTTGCCGCCATTGTCCGGAGCCAATCTGCTGGTGCCACGTCAGGCTTCACTGGCTCAAGTGCTTGCCGTGTCGGATTCTGGTCATCCGCTGCTCATCGGGCAAACGGTAGGGACTTCGCGAGTATTGGCGTTCGCGGGCGACACGACCTGGCAATGGTCGATGCAGGGCTATGCGGAGGAACACACACGCTTTTGGCGTCAGACAATTTTCTGGCTCACCAGAAAAGAGACAGACGACGAAGCGCCCGTCTGGGTACTGGCCAATCCTCGCGACCTGACCCCCGGTCAGCCGACGGAACTCTCGTTTGGAGCGCGTGATGCTGTGGGGCAACCGATTGTCGATGCCACATTTGAATTGTCCGTCACCGATCCCAAGGGCACAAGTATTCCGCTCACACCCAGATCAGGTATTGGAATGAGCCTCGCCGATTTCAGCCAGACACTCGATGCCGGCGACTACTGGGTTCGCGTCAAGGCGAGCAAAGACGGACAACCAATTGCCGGGATCGCAACGACTCGATTTCACGTCAACGCACGCGATCCGGAACTGGATGATCCGTCATCGGATTTTTTGCTGCTGCGTGAGATGTCACACTCCAGCGGTGGAGAATTTTTCACGCCAGAAGCTTTTGTTGAACGAGTGAGTCAATGGGCTCAAAAAGGTCTGCCCGGAATCGCATTGATTCGCCAAGAACGTATGAGTTTGTGGGACAATTGGCCCGTTCTGTTACTGCTAGTTCTCTTGATGGCCAGCGAATGGGTAATCCGTAAAAAACGCGGACTGGTATGACCTACGGACTTGCGTTTTCAAGAGCTTCGACACGAACCGCTAGTGCTTCGTTTGCAGATTGGGCATCGTCGGCCGTGTTTTGGGCGTCGACGGCCACGACAAGACCGCCAACTGCTGCTGCTAAGACGACGATCATGGGCAGATTGAAAGCACCGAACTGGCCGCGAATAATCTCCGTGTCGGATACCACTGCAGGGATCGCCGTGGCCGTTGGAGGGGCGGTGTCGGCATTCCATAGACGACACGCCATGGTGCCGGTGGGAGTTACGATAGCGTGAAGACCAGGACGCAGACCACGCACAACCACAACGCCGCGAGAATCACTGATCAATGCGGCAATTTCTTTTCCCTGAAACATTACTGACACGTGCTCACTAACGACAGGTTTGCCCTGCAGGTCAACGACGCGGGCCGTCAAAATTCCTCCTTGGGCCAATTTCACATCCTGCATTACGGATTCAGCTTGTGCTGTTGGCCCTTCTGAAACTTGCTGTTCCGCTGACAACATTGGGCCATTGCCGACCAGTGCGATTGTCAGTGACCAAGCGACAAACCGTGTGCACGTTGTTTTGACAAATAACATGTGAGCGACCTTTCACAGATGCTACGACAGGATTGAGAATGTTGTGGCGGTTGAGAATAGCCGTCAGAGTAAAAACTCCGCGGCAATTTATTCACAACAAAACCACAGAAGACGGGAGAGACAGACGTGTCAGAACGCAGAGATTTGACAGGGTTAGCAGGTCACTGATGTGGCTAAGTCCGACTGCGTCGGCAGCTGTCATCAACGACTTGAGTCCAAATCTAGCCGAATGGACATTTTTCTGAAATAGGAGTTTGCCCTCAAAAAAACGCCTGAATCCAAGGCCTTTTGATTTCTACTAAAGGGCCCCGGTGCTTCACCATGGTGAATCACCGCTAAGTAATCACGCAGAGCCTGGCGGCTGGCCTCGGATTCATTGAGCAGCATGTATGTCATGGCCCAACTATCGCGGTATTCATCCGCATTCATACTCTCTGCATTTGGGATATTTTCCAGTGATTGCAGGGTTGGAGCCCATCCCACGCGTGCACGCCAACGTGCTGCTTTTGTGCGGGCTGAAACAGATCGCTCAGATTCTGGCTCTTCTAGATACTCGGCAAGTCCTTCATCGATCCAAAGCGGCAGAAATGGCAGGTGCTGATGCAGAATGGCGTGTGTGACTTCGTGACGCAGGTCTGTTATCAGCGTCCGGCTGCGATAAGCATAAATTTGGTAAACATCGCCATTGCGATAGAAAATCGCTTTGCGTTGTCTTGCCTGTGGGATCGCTGACGCCAGATAGCGAAGATAGCTTGCCTGATCTTGAAACAGAACAATCTGAATGGGCTTCCCATTCGCTTCGATTGAGACAAGTTGCTTGAGTTCGCGTGTCACACCGTCCACGCTGCTCCAGAGATCTTGCATTCCCGGGTCAAATTCAGCATAGACTTCGATGGAGCCGCGTTTGTCATCGATAGCCCAGCGGGCTTGTTCCGGGTGCGCCTGTTGGGCGTGCGCCGCGAGCGGCAGGCTAAGAAGCACAAACATCCGGAGTACCGATTGCAGCATGACCGACAACCGACCGCATGGCACTCGAGAGAATTGACCGAAAGAATTCATTGCTGCAATCGTCCCGCATTCCTGAAATCTGGTCAACGGGAGTTTTGGGTGA
>QWQG01000185.1 GCA_003670925.1 Planctomycetota bacterium
GACGGGATCCAATGCAACTTTGAACCCATCAACGCAACTCCGAATTCCACAGAACTTCCACGTGTCGCCACTCAAATCCGAGAAGAACCCAAAATCCATGTCCCTATGTCGAATTCATGTCATCGGCTCTCCAGCAATCCGCAGGCCGAAAAAACTTTTTCTCAACTCAATTGAGCGGCATTTGATGACAGGTATCAGGACAGACTTCTAGTCGCGCCGACCGCCAAGTAGTCCGGCGCGATGGAGATAGTACAACAATGTAAACAGGCTACTGACAAAGGCCGCGACGTATGTCAGGGCTGCTGCATTCAGGACACGATCGACGCCGACTCGTTCGTCCGCATCAATAATTCCAGCTTCGACACAAAGGCGTTTAGCACGCGAGCTGGCATTGAACTCAACCGGCAACGTAATGAGTTGGAATACCACCACCAGCGAAAACGCAATAATTCCGAGCAGCAGCAGCGGTTGCATGTGCAGGAAGAGGCCCAACATGAGCAGGGTGTTGGACAAGGGAGCCCCGAAACTCACAACCGGCACAATTGCCGATCTCAGTCCCAGCGGAACGTAGCCGGAAGCGTGCTGAACCGCATGACCTGCTTCATGACACGCGACACCGATTGCGGCCACAGACTGACTGCCATAAACCTGCTCGGACAATGCCAGCGTCTTCGTCGATGGGTTATAATGATCGCTCAGAAATCCATGGGTAGGCACGATTTGCACATCATGGATCCCCGCATTGTCCATTAGAATCTTTGCGGCCTGAGCGCCCGTGTAGCCTCGTCGAGTTCCAATCTGGGAGTACTTGCTGAATGCCGATTTTACGAGCATGCTTGCAATCCCAGACATGATCAGACCGGGAATTAGAACAATCAGAATATAATTCAGGTCAAAAAACATGGTGATACCTCTGGTTCAGGATGCGGTTCGCTGCCCAAACGGCAGCGTTGTCATCCAGTCATGGAAGTGCAAGTGCCGTGCCAGTTTGACATCGCGGCTGCACCCGAGATCGTAGATTGGAATCAGCGGCGATCCTCCCGCACGCGGTTGGCATTGGCTGATACAACTCCGGGCCGAGTATTAACCGGCGTCCCGCTGTGGGCCCATCTGGCTGAGGCGGTTATAGAGCGTCTTCAAGGCAATCCCAAGTTCTTTTGCGGCTTTAGGTTTGTCGCCTTGGTACTTATCCAGAACTCGCAGAATCATAAATTCCTCAATCTCGCGGAGTGTCTTCGGCTCATTGGAGAACAGAGAAGTTTGAGCGACCATGGCGACCGTCGGCGAATCATGAGGTGCCCCAACAGCGGCCGCCACGTCGCGATTGATACTCCTCGGCAAATCTGTGGGACGGATCGTCAGTCCATCCGACAAAATCACTGAATGTTCGAGGACGTTGGCTAGTTCACGCACGTTGCCAGACCAGTGATGCGCTTGCAATAACCTCACCGTTTCTGGTGGCAACATATCGGGGGAAATGCAGTCCCGCTTCAGGTGTCGGGCCAGCAGGTGCATTGCCAGCGAGGGAATATCGTCCAGTCGTTCGCGTAATGGCGGCAGATAAATTTCAAATGTGTTGACGCGGAAGTATAGATCTTCGCGGAACACACCCGCCGTGACCATCTGCTGCAACTCGCGGTTCGTCGCACAGACGATGCGCACATCTACATGAAATGGCTCATTGTCGCCGACACGTCGGACTTCACCGGATTCCAGAAATCTCAGCAGCTTGACCTGCATGGATTTGTCGAGTTCACCTAATTCGTCGAGAAACAGCGTTCCTCCATTCGCAACTTCAAACAGGCCAGCGCGATTGGAATCAGCCCCGGTAAACGAACCTTTACGATGACCAAAGAATTCGCTCTCCACGAGGTTTTCAGGAATCGCCCCGCAGTTGACGGCGACAAATGGTTCGTTGCGGCGATCGCTTTGTTCGTGGACTCTTCGTGCCACCATTTCTTTGCCAGTGCCGGTTTCACCGAGAATCAACACGGCTGAATTCGTGGGTGCGATTTTATCAATGAGTTTGCGAACCCGCAGCATTGGACCTGACGTGCCAATCAGATCTGAACGACCTTCGACACGTTGCAAGCGACTCTCAAGCGCAATCGTCTTATTCTGGAGTGCTTTTGTTTGGCCAATGCGATCGAGCACATTGATGATTTCAAACAGTGACACGGGCTTCGGCAGGAAGTCGTACGCACCCATCCGAATGGCGCGAATTGCATCGTCGCGATCACCGTGTCCCGTACTAATCACGGAGACTGTCTCCGGAGAATGCTCACGTAGATAGTCAATCACATCCCAGCCACTGCCGCCCGGCATTCTGAGATCGATGATCGCCGCGTCAAACACGTTCTTCTGAATGGCTTCAATGGCAGAACCTGGCGACTGACGAACGGTGGCATTGTGCCCCATTCGCGGCAGCTCAGACCGCATCAAATCTGCAATCGACTGTTCATCATCGACAAACAGTACACGCAGGCTATGTCGTTTCTTGGTGCTCACTGCCGACTCCGTGGCCACCGCTTTCAGCTTCGTGCTGAAGGCTGTTCGTTGAGGAATGCACCTCGCGAAGGAGAGTTTCGCGAGGTCGTGTGCTGCTGATTTCGCAGCAATTCGATGCCCGTTTCGGCATAAACTGCTGCGGAGAGAGGGCTGAGTGATACCAGAATGCTGGGTTTACAGCAACGCGGAAATTTCCGCCAAAATTCACCAGTTTTGAAGATCCGGAGGCCGTTACGTCCACTTCTCAGGAATCCGCCCTGCCCGTTTCTTGTACTCCAGTTGCCGCCCTGAAATACTGCGGCAGGGCAAACTCCGGTCGGCAGTGCGACAGGAGCCTCGGATCCCCTCGCCGGTTCGGCGGCTGGACTTTGCCGCCGGATCGCACAGGCATACGAAAAAATCATAAACTCCTCACACGGATCGCATCATATCATGCTCTGGGAAGTCGAAATTCTGCCGATCGGCAGCGAAAAGGATTATGAAGGTCAGCGAATTCTGGCAAGTGCTCAAAGTCAGGGCATCAACGGACTCAGCACCGTCATCTCGGCCAAGGCGTTTTTGATTCAGGGTGACCTAACCCGCGAAGACGCTCAACGTGCGGCCGAACAGTTGCTCGTCGACCCAGTTACGGAGCAATTCGATGTGCATGAACTGCCAGCGGCAGAATCTCAAATAGCAAATTTGAAATCTCAAATTCTCCTCAACGTGCTGCTCCACCCGGGTGTTACGGACAGCGTCGCCGAAAATGCTGCGAAGGCTCTGATCCGCCTGAAGCATAGCGTGACGCACGTCGCCACGTGCCGACGCTATTGGCTGACCGGTGACCTAGGGGCGGCCAAAATTGCGCAACTGTCAAAGAAGGTGCTCGCAAATGACGCGATTGAATACGTGCTCATGGGCCCACTCCAAATTAAAGATCTGACGCTCGGCAGCGACTATAAATTCAAACTCACTACCGTCGCCATGGGGGACATGGACGATGCGGCTCTGATGGTGCTGAGTAAGCAAGGCCAGTTGTACCTGAGTATCACCGAGATGAAGACGGTGCAAGATTACTTCCGGTCACTCCAGCGCGATCCCACGGACATCGAACTAGAAACTGTCGCACAAACGTGGAGTGAGCATTGCTCGCACAAGACGCTTGGTGGACGAATTCATTACGTTGAAACCTGCGAAGGCAAGGTCGTGCGGGATATCCATTTCAACAGCATGTTGAAAGAAACCATTTTTGCGGCGACCGTGCAGATCCGTGAATCGCTTGGCAAGGACGATTGGTGCGTGAGCGTGTTCAAGGACAATGCCGGCATCGTCAAGTTCGACGACAAACAGAATGTCTGCATTAAAGTCGAAACTCACAATCATCCGTCCGCCATCGAACCGTACGGTGGAGCCAATACGGGGCTCGGCGGAGTTATTCGCGATCCGCTAGGAACCGGTTTGGGAGCGCGCCCCGTGTGCAGCACTGATGTGTTCTGTTTCGCGCGACCGGATTATCCAGCCGATCAGCTCCCGCCGGGGGTATTGCATCCGCTGGCTGTCATGCAGGGAGTTGTGGCCGGTGTCCGCGATTACGGCAACCGCATGGGGATTCCGACTGTCAACGGAGCCGTCTGTTTCGACGACCGTTATCTGGGGAACCCGCTGGTCTACTGCGGCAACGTGGCGATGATTCCAGTTGATAAGTGCGACAAACTTGTGAGCCCTGGCGACTTAATTGTGGCAGTCGGCGGACGTACGGGCCGAGACGGAATTCACGGTGCAACGTTCTCATCAGTCGAACTCACCGAAGAGAGCGAGCACATTAGCGGTGGATCCGTGCAGATCGGCAATCCGGTCACCGAAAAGATGGTGGCCGATGTGATCCTTGCGGCTCGCGATCTGAACCTTTACTCGGCCATCACCGATTGCGGTGCCGGGGGGTTCAGTAGTGCCGTGGGTGAAATGGGTGAAGGCACCGGAGCCGAAGTATGGCTTGATCGCGCACCATTAAAGTATTCGGGATTGTCGTATACAGAGATCTGGATTTCAGAAGCTCAGGAGCGAATGGTGCTGTCGGTGCCCGAGAAAGACTGGGCCCAGTTCGAAGCTCTGTGTGCCTCTGAAGGCGTCGAAGCCACCATCATCGGCAAGTTCACCGACACAAAGCAGCTTGTTCTGAAATACGGCGAACACAAAGTCGGCGAAGTCAGCATGCACTTCCTCCACGACGGCCGTCCGCCAGTGATTCGTGAAGCGGTGTATGACATTAAAAGTAGCCATCTCGCGGAGCGTCATGGCTCCCATAAATCCGACTACACCGACGACCTCAAGCAGATCCTTGGCTCGCTTAACGTTGCTAGCAAAGAATGGATCATCCGCCAGTACGACCACGAAGTCCAAGCTGGCAGCGTCATTAAGCCCCTCGTTGGTGTTAACAACGATGGCCCTTCCGACGCGGCCGTCGTACGTCCTGACCTGACATCCAACCGTGGACTCGTCATTTCCTGCGGCATCAATCCGCACTTCGGAGATCTTGATCCGTACTGGATGGCAGCTTCTGCCATCGACGAAGCGGTGAGGAACTGTGTCGCCGTCGGAGCCGACCCGAACCGCATCGCGATCCTCGACAATTTCTGCTGGGGCAACACCGAAAACCCAGAAACTCTTGGCACACTTGTCCGAGCCGCCGTCGCCTGCCAAGACATTGCGGTAGCTTTCGGTACGCCCTTCGTCAGTGGCAAAGACAGCCTTAACAACGAATTCAGCTACGAAGTCGACTCCAAAGGGGTTTCCCCTGTTCCGTCAACAAGGAAGACGGTCGCCATCCCCTCTACGCTGCTCATCACCGCTCTCGGCCAAGTCGCGGACGTGGAAACGTGCGTCACCATGGACCTCAAAGGACCTGATAATCTCCTGTATCTGATCGGCGAAACCAAAGACGAAATGGGCGGCAGCCACTACAACCTCGTCAACGATCTCACCGGCGGCAAAGTGCCAACGGTTGACAAGGAAATGGCTCCCAAAATCTTTCGAGCGCTGCATCAGGCGATCAAGCAAGGCCTGATCCTCTCCTGCCATGACCTCAGCGAAGGTGGCCTCGCGGTGGCGGCGGCGGAGATGGCGTTTGCGGGTGGAGTTGGGGTGGAAATCGCACTGTCAAACGGCGAGGCTGTGAAATGGCTGTTCTCCGAGTCCAACACACGTTTTCTCATTGAAATCAAGGCGACCAAGGTGGCCCAGTTTGCCATGATTTTTGGTGACCTTTCATCCTGCCGTGTTGGCATCACCACCCCTGAAAGGTGTGTGCGTGTGACGTCAGATGGAAGTACAGTCGTCAACGCTCTGCTGACAGAGCTCAAAGCCTGTTGGCAAATGCCGCTGGATTTGTAGTTGTGAATAGCCGATTGTTCGGGGGGGTGTGACATCATTTCCAGAATTCGCACGGCCCTGCTCCCGCTTGACGTCATTCTCCCACCGTACGACATGCTTGAGCGCACGGTGTTTTTACCGAACGACGCGCCCGGAACGTGCTCCGTTCATCAGATCCTCAATCTCTTCGCGTGAGGCGAAGTTGCAGTCGCCGACAACGGAATGGGAGAGACAGGACGCGGCGGTAGCAAATTCAAGCGAGGTCTGCAACGTAAAATCAGGATGCGTCAAGCCGTAGAGCAGACCTGCATCAAATGCATCGCCTCCTCCCACGCGATCCACAATGCTGCGAATTTCGTAGGGCTGATAGCGTCCGTTCTGGAGCGGCGCCCGATACACCGTGTCGCTTGGAACATCCAACAGCATCGCACTCCAGTTGTTATGGCTAGCGGAAATATTCTCCCGAAGCGTCGTAGCAATCATGCGGAGATTTGGAAATGCGGTGGCCATGCGCCGGGCCATCGTGGCCGCTCGATCCGGATCGAGGCCCACAGACGCGGCCGCATTTCCAGCCATCTCAGGTGGGATCACGCCCACAAGTCGAAAATCTTCTTCGCTCGCCATCAGTAAATCGACCAGCGGTATCAGTTCCCGGAGGACGTCGCCAGCCAGTTGCTGCGGCGGTCGAGCTGGATCCCAACGCCAGAGTTTGCTGCGAAAATTGACATCGCACGATACCAAAACACCACGTTCACGAGCAGATCGAGCGGCGTGCAGGGTCGTTTCAGCAGCAAGCCTTGAGAGCGCGGGCGTGATCCCCGTCAGATGCAGCCAAGATGCACCCTCGAGGATGCTGTCCCAGTGAAAATCATTTCCTGTGGCCTGACTGATCGCACTATATTCGCGATCATAGGACACGCGGCTGGGTCGTTGATTTGCGCCCATCTCGACAAAGTAGATTCCAAAACGTCCCCGATCGGTGATGCGAATATGTTCCACCCCGACACCGACACTGCGCAGGCTACCGAGACAGCCGTCGGTGAGTGGTCCTTCCGGCAGCGCCGTGACGAAGTCGGCTTGACAGCCTAGCAACGCCAGAGACGATGCAACATTGGCTTCGGCTCCTGCAAACGTGACGTCGAGCGAACCCGGCAGCACTTGCCGCAAACGGAGCATGCCCGAAGGTGCCATCCGCGCCATGATCTCGCCAAAAGCCACGATACGAGTTGTGTTGTGTGACAGATTACGTGTCATGGTGTTGCTCTATAGTCCGGGCGGTCACCGCTGATAGTAACCCGAAGCGTCTCTATTCACCGTCCGGTTCTTCGAGATACGTGTAACCGTTCAGCGCTTCCTCATAAAACTTCACAAACTGCCCCGCCATGTTATGGTCAATCCGATTTTCCCGGACGGCCACTTCGACCGAAGCCTGCAGCCGATTAATTAAATCCCGGCCGCGAAATTGCACGTAGTCTAGGACTTCGCTAACAGTTTCGCCCTTAATGATTGTATCCAAAACCACTTCACCAGACGGCGACAAGTCCACATGCACGGCGTTCGTGTCGCCGAACAGATTGTGCAGGTCGCCAAGGATTTCCTGATACGCACCAATCAGAAACACGCCAAGATAATACGGGGATCCGTCATACTCATGCAGCATGATCGTACGACGTACGTCGCGGCGGTCGATGAACTGATCGATTTTGCCGTCCGAGTCACAGGTGATATCGCTGAGGACCGCATGTCGCGTTGGTCGGCTATCTAGCTGATGAATGGGCATCACGGGAAACAGTTGCTTGATCGCCCACGAGTCCGGGCATGACTGAAACAGCGAGAAGTTGCAGAAATAATTGTCCGACAACAGTTTATCAAGCCGTTCCAGTTCTTCCGGAACGTAATCGAGCGTGCCGGTAATTTGCCAGATGCGATGACACAGGGCAAAATAAATATTTTCCGCCAAGCAACGCTGTTCGAGCGAGACATATCCCGTGTTGAACAGCGTCATGACGGTATCGATTGAGGTCTGCGCGTCGTGGTAGGATTCTAGGACATTCCGCTGATTCACGCCTTTATAGCTTTGATACAAATCATGTAACGACTGTTCCGCATCTTCCGGAGGAGCGAGTTCCGCTTCGGACGTGTTTTCACCTTGTTGCGAAACGCCGACTACACCAAAGATCAACACACTGTGAAACGCGGAAATCGCGCGACCGCTTTCTGAAATAATGTTTGGATGTGGCACGTTTGCTTCGTCGCAGACCGTCTGAATCGTGTAGACGACGTCGCGGGCATATTCTTCGAGCGTATAGTTCATACTCGATTCAAAGTTTGTCTGAGATCCGTCGTAGTCCACTCCGAGACCGCCGCCGACATCCATGTACTTGAGCCCAGCACCGCGCCCTACAAGTTCGGTGTAAACTCGCGCGGCTTCGTTCAATGCGGCTTTGACTTGGCGAATGTTGGTAATCTGACTACCGAGATGGAAGTGCAGCAGCGTGAAGCAATCTTCCATGCCGCGTTTCTTGAGTTCGTCGAGAGCCATCAGGATCTCGTTGGCGCGCAGACCGAACTTTGAACGATAGCCCCCGGAAGACTGCCAGCGGCCAGAACCGCGTGCTGCCAACTTGACTCGCATCCCGATTTGCGGACGGACATTGAGCTTTTCAGCGTACTTCAGGATCAATTCCAGTTCGGTATACTTTTCAACGACTGGAATAACGTTCCGGCCAATCTTTTGGGCCAGCAGAGCCATCTCAATGAATTCTGCATCCTTGAATCCATTGCAGATGATCGGCGTCTGAGCTTCTGTCATGGCGACCACGGCCAGCAATTCTGGCTTGCTACCAGCTTCCAAGCCGAAGCCAAACTCCCGCCCGTACTCGACGACCTTCTCCACAACTTCACGCTGCTGATTGACTTTGATCGGATAGACGCAGGCGTAGGTACCCTTGTAACTGTGTTCCTTAATTGCGTCGCTGAATGCTTTGTGAAGCACAAACAGACGGTCGCGAATAATGCCGTTGAATCGAAGGAGCACAGGCAGATCAAGCCCGCGCATTTGAAGACGCTCGACGAGTTCTTTCAGGTCAATGGAATGCGCCGGATTGCGGTCAGGATGCACCTGCACGTTGCCGTTCTGGCTGACGGAAAAATAGCCGTTACCCCAGCGTGGGACTTCATACATCTCGGCTGCGTCAACCGAACTCCAGTGCGACGGTGATTCATCAATCATTCTACAGCACGCTCCAGCATAAATGAAAAAGGGTCGAGATTCTTGAGCGGAATATGCCAAGCGCCGGTAATTCGCTCCGCGCCAAAGACACAAATTGTGAGAGCCAAGGGCCTCGCCCTAGGTTCATGCGACCTAGATGACCAAAGCCCTGGCGCGGCAAATCTGAAATCTGAAAGAACAACTGCCGAAAAGATGTGTGCAAAAGTTGCAGTGGTTGAAAAGAAAGGATTTGAAGGGGCGAAATGATCGTACACTCCATTCCGCCCTTTCAGGGCTTTCATTCTGGATTTTACCCGATTCCTAGATCCATGTCTTGGCTGCCAAACTTAGGGAAGGCTGCGCCAAACCGCAAACAAGCACGCCTCTGATTATACGCCAATCTTCGGCTTGGCCACTCACTATGCCTTTACGGAACCGATCGTACGATTCATGGCCCAGACGAGGATCGGACTCGCGATGTAAACTGAACTGTAAGTCCCAGCGATACAACCGATGACCATGCACCAAGCGAATCCATGAATCCCGGAACCGCCGAAAATATACATAATTAAAACCACAATAAACACGGTCAATGTCGTCAGAATCGTGCGGCCCAAGGTTTGATTGAGTGACGTATTGATCATCGTGGCAGTAATCGCTGGGTTTTTACCACGTACTTCGCGAATTCGGTCAAAGATCACGATCGTATCGTTCAGTGAAAATCCGACCAGCGTCAGGTAAGCAGCGATCGTGGCGAGGTTGATTCTCAGATCTTCCAAGAGGAGAAAATTGCCGATCGAGGTTCCCGTGAGATAACTTGCGAGAGCTGTGATTCCGACGGTCACCAAAACGTCATGCACGAGGGCCACGATCGCTGCCAAACCGAAGACAAGATTCTGAAATCGGAACCAGATGTAAATTGAAATGACAAGAATACTGACAATGATGGCCAAGATGGCGCGCTGCTTCATTTCGCCTGCCACGGCGGATGCAAACGTATTCACTTCGTCAAAGAGTGGCGTGGCGGCGAGTTCAGTCTGAATTGCCTTCATCGCTGATTCAAGATCTTCCGCTGCCACAGTGGGAATTGCACGGACTTGGTAAGTCTCAAACTTGCGGACAGCCAATTCGCCAGCTGTTTCGCCGGAACCAACCAGCCCTTTAATATCAAACAGTTCCTCAAGGGAACCGTATTTCTCTTTTCCCTCGACCTTAATTGCTTTCAGTTTTCCAGCCAACATGTCGCGAAGTGTGCCTTCGGCCACTTCGTCTGAAAAACCAAGTTCTGCCATCGGGCCACCTTTAAACCGAAGTGCAATGAGAGCTTCAGCCGATTCGTCGCCGTCTTTAATTTCTACGGTCGAGATTGGTCCTACTTCGACTTTGACCATTCGGAGTTTGATGGAATCACGATCTTTGAAAGTTGCATAGATTTTCTCCCGAACGCGGTCTTCGGCAGTTGTCTGCTCATTACCCTCTGGTGTCGCACCTAACGTTGCAGCCGTATCATGCTGATCACTTTCAGTGGATCTCAGGCGGAAGTATTTCCCCACACCTTCTGGAGTGACTTCGTCGCCGATGGAGAGGCGTTCGAGTGAAAACTGGTCACCAAATTGCGCCTTTAAAGCTGCAGTGAGATCGTCGGTTTTTTGGGGAGTGGTTGTCTGGAATGAAACCATCGTTCCACCGGTAAAGTCGATATCATAATTCGCTTCGCCGCGGGCAAAGAAAGCGGCCATTCCAACGACGATAATCGTGATGGAAATTCCTGCCCACAGATACTGCTGCTTCAGAAAGTCAAAGTTTGTCTCACCGATCATGCGTGACATCGACAACGTTGTTAGCCATTGTCGGCGTTCAGCAATATCGAAAATTAAGCGACCAACGAACAGAGCCGTGTACATACTCAATGCCAAACCGATGATCAGTGTCACGGCAAAACCTTTGACCTGATCTGTGCCGATGATAAACAGAATTACGGCCGTCAACAGCGTGGTAAGGTTCGAGTCGAAAATGGTTGAGAACGCTTTTTGGAAGCCGTTCTGAATGGCCATCCGTACGCTCGATCCTTTCGCGATTTCTTCACGCATGCGTTCATAAATCAAAACGTTGGCATCGACAGCCATGCCGATCGTCAGCACGATTCCCGCGATCCCAGGCAAGGTGAACGTAGCATTGATGAGCAGCATCGCGGCTAACGTCAAACCCAAATTTAATAACAGCGAAATGACGGCAATCAAACCGGAGAACCGGTAATAGTACAACATAAACAGAACCACGGCTAAAGCACTGATCAGCGTGGCACGCACGCCCTTATTCCGCACGTCTGCACCCAAAGTCGGATCAACGGTCGCTTCGCTGAGCGGCTTTGGATCGATTGGGACTTCCAGAGCCCCGGCATTCAAGACGCCGGCAAGCTCGTCGGCTTCCAGAGATGTAAAACCTCCTGCGCCGCCGCCTGAGATCTGCCCACGACCACCCGTAATCGGATCATTCAGATTTGGAGCGCTATAGACTCTGCGGTCCAAAACAATGGCCAGTTTTCGTTTGTCCTCTCGCCCGGGCCGATCAAACCGTGACGTTAAGTCACCGAAGCGAAACGATCCAGTCTGGTCAAAAGTAAAATTCACGATGACTTTACCGGCCGGATCAATGTCCGGACTAGCAGACTTGAGATAACGCCCTGTGACACGCCGGTCCTCGGGCTCAACCAGGAGCAGGTATTCTTCCGTTTTATAGCTCTCAGGTCGCCCTTTGACGTAGCGGATGCTCTGAATTTCGCGTGTCACGATAGAACGATCTTTCATTAACTGCGGCTCACCATCTTTTTCAAACGCCGGACTCCAGATAGCTTGGACTTGATTATCTGTGCGCAGTTCTTTAGTCGCTTTATCAAGTTGCTGGGCAGCACGCACAATTTCACGATCTTCCGCACTATCTGCCGCGATAAAAAATTCGAGGCTTCCCAATCGCGTAATCTGGCGTTTGATTTCGTCCACAGTCTGTGGATCTTCGCCAGGGATGATGACTTCAATTCGTCCACCGCCAACACCGCGGACGGTAATTTCTTCTGTGCCTGACGGATTTACGCGACGTTTAACGGATTCCACCATTTCATTAATGAGATCATTCGTCAGTTCTTTTTCCGGCTTGATCTGGAACACCATATTTGTGCCGCCGGCAAGGTCGATCCCCAAGCGGAATTGATCAGCAATTTTTTCGCCCTTGAGCAGGCTCGATAGAAAAGGTGCCGCCCCCAGCATGAGCGTGAAAAACACCACCGACATGCGGCCTTGCCACTCTTTTACGCGCCACATTTTGGCGAGCAGGTTCGAAAGCAGAATCGGGACGGCGATGACGAGCAATAAAATAAGCCACGCGACCCATGCGTTGTCTGGTCCCGCTGGGGGCAGATTCGCTTCCCCATCAGCGGGCTCAATTACGCCTTCCGTGGCAACTGCCGCATCTGCGATGTCTTGTGTCGTGGCGGCATCAAACGCGGCATCCGATCTGGCCTTTGCCTCGTCAACAATACTCGAGGCACCATCTGCAGCTTTTTCCCGAACTGGAACTGCGTCAGGGGTGGCCGTTTTTACCCCCCCTGCTGGCTCCTGCGGAGCACTTGCAGCAACGTCTTCAACGGCTGTGGCTGGCGTCACGGCGGTGGTTTCTACAGATTTCGCTACTTCTTCTGCTGCGGTTGGATCCTGAAGCAGCAGAAAAAGCAAACCATTGAGCAACTGAAACATCAGATTAGGTTCCCGGGAAATTCGCGGTTCCCGCTGCGAAATTGCGGCGGCGGCGAGTCAAAAAGTAGTCAGAACGTGGGTATATGTATCGAATGGATTCCCTGCAACACAATTCAAGCTGCTTGTTTGGTCTCCAAACCGGGAATCCGCCCGCCTAGAAACCGCAAACCTGCTCTTAGGTTGCACTCGATCCGTTCGATTCGGTCGTATCTTTCAGCGGCTCCTGAATGGCGGATCGCAGGAATTTGATACGAGTGTTGTCGTCGACGCGCAAAGTCACACGAGTGCCATCCGAGGAAATATCTGCGATTGTGCCGATCATCCCGCCCGTCGTGACCACTTTGTCGTTTTTCTTCAGCAGCGTTAGTAATTCCTTGCGTCGTCGTTGTTCTGCCTGCTGGGGGCGCAGCAGAATGAAGTAGAAGAACAGGCCGATCGCGATGAAGGGAAGAAATTGCATCCATGGTGGCGGTGGAGCGTCTTTTGCTGCATTCCCAAGGTTTTTTGTTGCATCTGCGATGCCCTCCCCAAGAGGCGACCCTGAAGTCACCGCAGCCGCAGGTGGCGATTCCACTGCAGTCGCTGTGGGCTGAGCAGCACCGTCCTGCAACATCAACAGGAGTTCGCACATTCGCACGTACACACTAAACCAGTTCACAGGCACCGATCCATTTAGGGAGGATTGAAAACGTAAACCCAACTCTTCGAAACCACGGCCTGAACGCAAGTCTCCGTCCAGCCTGAGTTTGGAAAAACCCAGTATCTTAGGACTGCGGATTCCAACGAGCAAGCTGATTCGCCCGGAACTCTTCCGAACACCCCTGAAGTATTGCTTCTCGAAGTTGCCGCACGAGGCGCTGGTAAAATGCAATGTTGTGCAGCGAGAGCAAAATCGGCCCTAGCATCTCCTTGGCTACAAACAGGTGCCGCAGGTAGGCGCGCGAGAACCGCGTGCAGGCCGTGCACTCGCATTCCGGGTCCAGCGGTTGCTCATCCCGCGTATGCACCGCGTTTCTAATGCGCACCGGGCCTTGGCTGGTAAACGCCATCGCGTTGCGGCCGTTTCTGGTTGGCATGACACAGTCAAACAGATCAATACCGCGGCAAACGGCTTCAATAATATCTTCGGGCCGACCTACACCCATCAAATAACGCGGCTTGTGTTCCGGCAGCATCGGGACCGTGCTGTCAAGAGTCTGATACATCACCGGAGGTGGTTCTCCGACACTCAAGCCACCGACGGCATAGCCTGGAAAATCAAGCGGCAACAGTCCTTCCGCCGACCGTTGCCGCATCTCCGGATGCACGCCACCCTGCACAATTCCGAATAACGCTTGGTCCGATCGTCGTTGAGCCTCTCGGCAGCGTTTTGCCCACAGAGTCGTGCGATCAACGGCTTTCCGGATTTTGTCGAGCGATTCACCGGACGCCGGACATTCATCCAGACACATAATACAGTCGGCTCCGAGCTGTTCCTGAATTAGCACGGCTCGTTCCGGGGTTAACTCCAGCAAATTGCCGTCGATGTGCGATCGAAAGACAACCTTATCGTCATCGATCTTTCTCATCTTGGCGAGGCTGAATACCTGAAACCCGCCGCTGTCGGTCAGGATCGGGCCGCTCCAGTCCATGAATCGATGCAGTCCACCTAGCTCAGCCACAATTTCAGAACCTGGTCGCAACGCCAGATGATACGTATTCGACAACACCATCTGGACGCCAGCCTCACGCAGTTGAGCCGGCATCAATCCTTTGACCGTTCCCAATGTCCCCACTGGCATGAATGCGGGAGTCTCCACAACTCCATGCGGCGTCATCCACCGCCCGGCGCGTGCGGCCGTGCTGAGATCCGTTGCATCAAGTTGGAATTGAAAGTGACTCATCGACAACTCAAGTGAGGGTCGCGAATTGGAGGAGGAGGGAGCTTACACAGAGTGCTGATGGCGGTCCGAAGATTCGTCAGAAAAACTCTGCTTTTCTTAATGTGAGCAGAGCTTGAGTGGGGCTGACAGTGATATTCCTCGACGATCAGACGCTGGGAACCAGCGATCGACTAATTTCCACGTAGGCGGAACTTTCAACTGGTCATTGCGATGGATTAGAAGCCGATTGGTCGCTCGTCCTTTGCTCTCAACGGCATCCTCCACAACATCACGCTTGCGGTGACAGGAGTGAAGTGAAACTGTAGACTCAGGAAGTTGGTGGTGATGAACTTCACGCAGGCTCGTAAGTTTGCACCATGCACAGGCGTAACGGCTTCCGTGATTTACGCGAGGGCAGGATTAAAACCCCTCTGCGAACTTTTAAAAAGGCGACGCGATGTTTTCGAGACGAGCATTTTTGGGAACTGTAGGCACAGGGCTAATCGTGGGACCGCATGTCGCGGCAGCAAATGGTCTGGCCGCGCAACGCAAGCGTCTGGCAGTCGTCACCACGGAATGGCGGTATCACTCCCATGCGTGGCACATGGCGGAACGCTTTCTGGTCGGGTATCCCGTGAATGGCCACTGGTATCGACCGCCGCTGGATGTCGTCGGAGCTTATGTCGATCAGAAGCCCGAGAACGACTTGAGCCGCAAACGCTCCGAAGAATTCGGCTTCCCGATCTATCCGACGATTGCCGAGACGCTGCGGTGCGGTGGTGACAAGCTGGCTGTCGATGGCGTGTTGATCATCGGGGAACATGGCACTTACCCGATGTCCGAATATGAGCAAACTAAGTATCCCCGCTATGAGTTCTTCAAGCAGGTCAGCGACGTCTTTCGCCAAGACGGCCGCGCCGTACCAGTCTTTAACGATAAGCATCTATCATGGAAATGGGAATGGGCGAAGGAGATGGTCGAGATTTCACGCGAGCTGAATTTTGCCTTCACCGCTGGCTCGTCGCTGCCGGTCACATGGCGGATGCCGGCCATCGACATGCCTTATGATGCGGAAGTCGAGGAGTTGATGTGCGTCTCGATCGGCAGTATCGACAGTTACGACTTTCACGCGTTGGAAGTGATTCAGTGCATGGCTGAACGACGACGTGGCGGAGAAACCGGGGTCGTCTCCATGCAGGCGCTGCGGGGTGACGCCGTCTGGAAAGCCATGGAAGCTGGTAGTTGGGCCAACGGTGGCTGGGATTCTGGACTTTTTGAGGCCTGCCTATCGCGAAGTCAAACGCTGGCACAGCCCGAAACCTTCAGTCACCGTTATCCAACCCCGATTCAGATCCGTGAGTGGGTGAAGGATCCGATCGTGTACCGTTTCGAGTACGCCGACGGTGTGAAGGCAACGATGCTGCTGATGAACGGACTAGTGGGCGACTTCACGTTTGCTGCTCGGCTGAAGGGGGCACCGGAACCGCTCTCGACGTTGTTTTATCTGCCGCCGACGCCCAACGTGACTTACTCAGCATCCTTGATGTCGAAGGCGGAAGAGACCTTCATGACCGGCAAGTCGCCGTATCCCATTGAGCGAACTTTATTGACAACCGGTCTCGTTGAAGCCGGGGTGCGGTCGCTTGGCACCGGCCAGATAAAACTCGAAACGCCTCATCTCGCGATCCGCTACCAAGCCCCGCGCGAATCTACGTTTGTCCGATCATAGTCGTGGCGCAATTTTGCCACGTGCCGCCACCTTGCGGTTTAATCATCGGCGTGAGCGTGTTGATTCAAAAGAAGGAGAACGATCTCATGTACTGCAGCTACGCCATCCGAGTGATTTTTAGCGCATGGTCGTCTGGGGGATCAATCTCTTTATTGCTGACCACGTTTCTGTTTTTTACTGCTGATGTGCGGTGCCTTGCGGCGGATGATGCACCGACGGCAGCCAACGAATTCTTTGAGAAAAAGATTCGTCCGCTATTGGTTGCGAATTGCTTCGGCTGCCATGGTGAAAAAAAGCAGGAGGGCGGACTGCGGCTGACTTCGCGCGAGACGCTGCTGAAGGGAGGCGACACGAGCCCGGCAATTGTGCCGGGGGAGGTGGACGCGAGTCTATTAATCCGCGCCGTCGAATATGCCGACGAACTGAAGATGCCGCCGCAGCAAAAACTCGCCGATGCTGATATTGCCAGACTGCGGGAATGGGTGGCGATGGGAGCTCCGTGGCCAGAATCGTCCATGCCGCCCAGTGTCTCTGACGATGATGTGGGGTCGAATGCATTTAAGGTGACGCTGCAGCAAGAGGGTTGGTGGGCCTTTCAGCCCGTCAAGGATGCATTGCCACCGGCGGTCGTGAACAACGCGTGGCCGCTTGGCACGATCGACAGCTTCGTCCTCGCCGAACTAGAATCGCACGCGCTCTCACCCTCTCCCCCCGCAGATCGAATGTCATGGCTGCGCCGCGCCGCGTTTGACGTTACGGGATTGCCTCCGACGCCTGAAGATGTGGCGGCATTCGTGGCGGATAGTTCAAGCGAAGCGTTCGAGCGCGTGGTAGATCGACTGCTGGAATCCCCCGCGTACGGTCAACATTGGGCCCGGCACTGGCTCGATGTCGTGCGTTACGCGGATTATCACGATGCCGACGCCAAAGCTCGGAACGCAGTGTGTGAACCACTGGAAGCGTGGATGTATCGCGATTGGGTTGTCGAATCTCTGAATCGCGACCTGCCGTTCGATCAGTTTATTACCCATCAAATTGCCGGCGACCTGCTTCCAGCAGCCGACGGCAAGGAACCGTATGCCGACGGCCTGATCGCAACCACATTTCTCGTCAATGGAGCGTGGGATCGCGGCGATGCGGACAAGGAGAAAATGGTCAGTGACATGGTGGATGACCAGATCGACACGATTGGCAAGGCATTTCTTGGTCTCACCTTGGGGTGTGCTCGATGTCATGACCACAAGTTTGATCCTGTCTCTCAACCAGATTACTACGCGTTGGCGGGCATCTTTTATAGCACACGCATGCTGCAGGAGTTGGGCACAAAAGGGGGCGAGATCACGCTCCAACGGCGATCGCTCGTGCCGCTGGACGTGATGCAGAAACGTGACCAGCAGGTGCAGCAGATCGCTGAGCTCGATGCCCAACTCGCCGAACTTGACAAGCAAATGCCGCCACTGCCTGCCGATGATCCAATTCGCAAAAAACTGGTTGCAGAGCGTGATGAGATTCAAAAGGCACTTCCCCCTGCACCGGTTATGGCCCTCGCCGTCAGCGAAGGAGGCGTCCCTGGCGGGCTCTTCCCAGGACTTCAGGACGTGCCGATTCACATCCGTGGGAGCTACACACGCTTGGGTTCGGTCGTGCCTCGACGGATGCCCGAGTTTCTGGCCGGAGAACATCAACCTGTCATCGCCACTGGCAGCGGTCGGCGTGAACTCGCGGCATGGGTGGCTTCAAGCAAGAATTCCCTGACGGCGCGCGTGATTGTGAATCGCGTGTGGAAATGGCATTTCGGTGAGGGACTTGTCAGGACCCCGAACAATTTCGGGCTGATGTCCGAGCCACCCTCGCATCCCGCATTGCTGGATTGGCTCGCGGTGAGATTTGTGGAAGACGGCTGGTCGCTGAAAAAACTGCACCGAAAAATTATGCTCTCAGCGACCTTTCGCCAGAGCAGCCATGCAACTCCAGCGCAATTCGATACCGATCCTGACAATCGCTGGTTGAGCCGATTCACTCCCCGCCGGCTTGAGGCTGAAGCCATTCGCGACAACCTGCTCTGCGTATCAGGACGCCTTGACCTGACGACAGGCGGGCCCGCGGTCGGCGATCTTGCGATGACGCGCCGTTCCATTTATCTCCAAACGGCCCGTTGGGATCGGAGCAACTTTGCGACGCTGTTTGACGCGGCTAATCCCGACGCATCGGTCGAAGCTCGGTCCGTCAGTACAGTTGCTCCGCAAGCTTTATTTCTCCTCAACAGCGGCTTCATCCTCGACCAAGCCGGGCACCTGACAGATCGTTTAATGCGCGAGGTGCCGGAGGAGACACCCGATGCTGAATCCGTTCGGATAGCGCAGGCGTATCGCCTGTTGTTTGGGCGATTGCCCTCTGACGAAGAGCGGATCATCGCGCGACAGGTTGTCGTTCAGGGAGACTGGAAAGAACTTGCGCATGTGCTGCTGTGTAGCAACGAGTTCGTGTACGTGGACTGAACGTGACGTAGCTGGATTCGCAAGAATTCAGCAGCTGAACTTGATGTAGCTGGATTCGCAAGAATTCAGCAGCCGGGGATCGTCTGAATTTTTGCAAATTCAGCTACAAGGTGGATCGTCTGAATTTTTGCAAATTCAGCTACAAGGTGGATGGTCTGAATTCTTGAGAATTCACCTACAAGGCAGGGGAGATTGCGATGAATGAACAACTTCACGACTATCTGAAGCGGCTTCCTCCAGAATATTACTGCGGCCGAGCATACGTCCATTGGACGCTGACAATAGAAGACCGGAAAACGGGCTGGCTTATCCCGATTTTCTACTACAAGTACCGCGAGATTCTCACGCACACGGCGTTTCGTTTTGGCGTGTGTTGCCCTATTTACTGTTGCATGCCCGACCACATCCACATGCTCTGGGTGGGAATCCTGGAGGACTGTGACCAGCGAAAGGCCATGCGGTACTTTCGGAAGCAGTTGAATCCCGTGTTGGAGAAGTTACAGGCGAGGCTTCAACTCCAACCTTTCGATCATGTCCTTCATGAGGAAGAACTCGAGCGGACGGCGTTTGAGGATCTTGCGGAGTACATCGCGAGAAATCCGGAACGCAAAGAGCTCGTACCGTCCGATGGTTATGCAACGTATTCGTACACTGGCTGCCTTGTTCCGGGATACCCTGAACTCAAGCCATTCGAACACGGGTATTGGGACCGATTCTGGCGTATTTACTCACACCTTTTGAAAAACGGATTGCATGTGCGGACAATCGACGGAACAAAGGGCGACGGTTTATGATGTAGCTGGATTCGCAAGAATTCAGCCGCGGTTCATTGCAAATCGAAATGGTCATCACCTGAATTTTTGCAGATTCAGCTACAAGCGGGATCACCTGAATTTTTGCAAATTCAGCTACAAGGCGATTTATGACACTCAATGATCTTTCGCGCCGTGAACTGCTGGCGCATGTGGGTTGCGGCTTTGGAGCTCTCGCGTTGAACGGTTTGCTGGCGGGTGAGGCGCAGGCTGTTCACGAACGCGGCCTGGATCCTTACGCCGGACGGTCACCTCATTGCGAACCTCGCGCGAAACGGGTCATTTTTCTCTATATGCCCGGTGGACCATCGCATGTTGATTTGCTGGACCCAAAGCCACGACTGGCAGTGGATCATGGTAAGCCACTTCCCTTCGAAAAGCCCAAGCTGGAACGGACGAGAACCGGAAATCTGCTCGCTTCACCGTGGAAATTCACCCGGCATGGCGCGTCTGGAATTGAAGTCAGTGAGCTCTTGCCAGGGCTGGCTTCGCGAATTGATGACGTCTGTGTGATTCGTTCAATGGTGGCCGACAACATCAACCACACAGGCGCGGCGCTGCAGATGTGTACCGGGGAGCAGGCATTCTCGCGTCCCAGTCTGGGATCATGGTTGACCTATGGGCTGGGCACCGAGAATCAGAATTTGCCCGGATTCGTCGTGGTCAGTCCCGCAGCCGTGTTTCAGGGCGCCCAGCTCTGGGCATCCAGTTTTCTGCCGAGCGCCTTTCAGGGAACTCTGGTCCGAGATTTGAAGAATCCCATCGCGAACTTAGGTGATCCTGCGATGTTGCTCGACCACCAACGGTCAAAGCTCGACGCCCTCAGCCGCCTGAACGAAATCCACCAGCGGGACCGCGCGGTTAATAGTCAGCTTGAGGCGCGAATCGCGTCATTTGAACTGGCGTTTCGGATGCAACGCGAAGCGCCTGTCGCGTTCGATATCTCGCGTGAAAGTGAAGCGACTCAAAAAATGTATGGCACGGACAAGGCGGAAACAGAAATGTTTGGCAAACAATGCCTGCTCGCCCGGCGACTCGTCGAACGCGGCGTGCGATTCGTGCAATTGTTTGACGCCCCTGCGAACAACGCTTGGGATCAACATGGTGGATTGCGTGAAAACCTGCCCAATCGCTGCCGGGCAGTGGATCAACCGATCGCGGCACTGCTGACCGATCTGAAGTCGCGAGGCCTGCTCGATGATACGCTCGTGCTCTGGGGCGGAGAGTTCGGTCGCACGCCCACAGGAGAAGGCGATAACGGTCGTGAGCATCATCCATTTGGCTTCACCATGTGGATGGCAGGCGGCGGCATCCGCGGCGGTATGACCTATGGTGCCACTGACGAGTTTGGGTGGCACTCTGTGCAGGACAAGGTTCACGTTCACGACCTGCACGCGACCATCCTGCATTTGATGGGATTTGACCACGAACGCCTGACCTATCGTTACGGTGGACGAGATTACCGCTTGACCGATGTGCATGGGCACGTCGTCCAGGAGATTCTGAGCTGACGTGGCGATTGATGCCCTGTTTGAGTATCCTCTGGAACAGTCTGGGAATCACCATTTCTGGTTGGAAGGGCCAAGTCGACGATGAACTCCAGTGCAGCACAATTCAACAAGCAACATCTTATCAGGCGCCGTACTTTGTGCCAGATCGGCGGGATTTCTGCGCTGCGTCTGAGTCTCCCACAATTGCTCAACCAACCGCCTCTGCGGGCGGAGGATACCGCGCATGGCACCCTGTTTGGCAAAGCAAAGAATCTGATCTGGCTGTACATGGCTGGAGGACCATCACAGTATGAGACTTTCGACCCGAAGCCTCATGCGCCTGCGGAGATCCGGGGAGTCTTTAATCCTATCGCGACAAACGTTGCCGGCGTGCAGATCTGTGAACTACTCCCGCGCGTGGCCGGGATTGTGGATAAGCTGGCGATTGTCCGCTCGATGGCGACCGATGATCCAAATCATGAATCGGGAGGCTATTGGGTCAATACGGGCCACAAGTATGCGGGGCCGAACATGCGTTCCGTGAGTCCTGACGACTGGCCGACGCTCGGCTCAATCATCAAGATGCTCAAGCCCAGCGGCAGTCTGCCCTTCAGCAGTGTGATGTTGCCCGAATCGATTATTGCCAACCCGAACGTTTTTCTGCCAGGCCAGAACGGCGGCTTCCTCGGGCATCGGTGGGATCCTGAGATTTTTCGATGCGATCCGTCTGAACCGGGATTTCGGATCGATGATTTTTCATCACTGATTGAAGTGCCCTCCATGCGTTTGGCGGCGCGCCGAAATCTGTTGGCACAGTTCAATCAATCGGCACACCGACTGGAGACCACTGATCTGCAGGAATATGATCGACAGACGCAGGAAGCAATGGGGGTATTGTTATCTGGAAAAGCGCGAGGTGCGTTTGCGTTGGACGAGGAATCAGCGACAACCCGCGACCGCTATGGTCGTGGAAAATGGGGACAGTCGGTGTTGCTATCGCGCCGGCTGATTGAAGCTGGAGTTCGGATGGCCTTCGTTAACTGGCCGCGCGAACCTGGCGACCTCAGTGCGGGCAATCCACTGTGGGACACGCATTCCCACAACAATCCTCGGATGAAGGATGTGTTATGCCCCCAGTTTGATCTGGGATTCACCGCTCTGATTGAAGATCTCGATGCACGCGGACTGTTGGCTGAAACGCTCGTTGTGGCGATTGGCGAAATGGGCCGGACAGCCCGTTTCAATGGATCCGGAGGTCGTGATCACTGGGGCAACGTCTTCAGCTTCGTGATGGCAGGTGCCGGAATCCAAGGTGGGTACGTTCACGGAGAAAGTGACGCGACGGGTGCATTTCCGATTTCTGGTCGAGTTCAGCCGCAAGACCTGACCGCGACGATCCTGCATCTTTTGGGAATCGGCCACGAAGCGATGTTCCCGGATCGAGCGGGGAGACCGCTGCGGGCCACAGAAGGCGAACCGATCCATGGCATTATCTGACAGCCAATCAAAAGCCTCAAGCAGGCGCTAACTGAAGGACGACGGACCACCAAGCCCAACCATGAGCCACGTAAGTAAATGCTTACCACCATCGCAAGACAGCGGAGTCCCGGCATGATTCACTTGATATCTCGCCTTCTTCTCGCGATCACATGCCTGACAGTGACTTTGCGCGAAATTGGACGGGCCACCGACAGGATTTACGCGCCAACCGACGTCCAGCGTACGGAAGATGTGATCTACGGTCGCAAATTTGGCATGGCCCTCACGATGGATGTCTTTCAGCCAGCGAAACCAAATGGTTGCGCTGTGCTCTTCTTGGTAAATGGTGGCTGGCTGTCTAGCAAAGACACACCATTGATGGTGACGATTCGGCCGAGCGACTATGAAATCTTTCTCGAACGCGGATACACCGTATTTGCTGTTGTCACCAGTTCCCAGCCAAAATTTACGATTGCCGAACTGATGCAGGATGTGACCCGAGCGGTGCGCTTCGTGCGTACCAATGCGCAGCGTTTTGAAGTGGACGCAGGGCGACTGGGTGTAGTGGGCGCCAGTTCCGGAGGCCAGCTGACGTTGTCGATCGCCGCCCGTGGGGGCCCGGGAAATCCGAGTGCTGAAGATCCTGTTGAGCGCGAGAGCAGCGAAGTACAGGCCGCCGCATGCTTTTTTCCACCCACCGACTTTCTGAACTACGGCGGTCCAAGCAAGAGCGGAGTCGGAGAAGGCCCGCTAGCTCCGTTGGAGGTTGCATTTGGTTCGAAAGGATTCTCAGCCGCTGAGCGGACAGTTCTGGGCCGGGAGATTTCTCCTATTTACTTCATTACGGCGAAACTGCCACCAACGCTGATCATTCACGGCGACCGTGACGAGGTCGTGCCCCTCGAGCAATCCACGCGATTTGTCCAACGTGCCGCCGACGAGGGGGCGTCTCCTGTCAAGTTGATTGTGCGTCCCGGCAAGGGGCATGGCTGGGGCGATTTCTGGAAGTCGGCGGAAGATGTGACGGCCTTCGCGGACTGGTTTGATCAACACCTGTGAGACCGCCCGCAGACGGAAGCGAGATCCGGTTTTGTCAGGTAAGTTAAAACTGAATTCCGGCGCGGAGCAGGATGGAGTCACCAAAATCGATCTGTCCTGGGGTATTTTCGTATTCCATGGAGCGATCAAACACCAAACCGGTTTCCACAAAGACGCCGCGGTTTTCGCGAAGGAGGTATTCGACACCCAAGACGAGGCGTAGATCGCGCAGTGTGAGCTGATCGTCCAGCCCGCCAGCGCGTTTCACCGCCCATGTGTTGCCGCCTAAGACGCCACTCAGATAGCCCCAAGTTTCGCTGTGGTCACCATCTTTCAGCAGACGGCGTGACAGACGCGGGGCTGGAAATTGAATGTCCAACTTCCACAGCGGGGATGGAGTCCAATAGAGTCCCATCGCGGGCAGCACCGGATAATCCTGACGCCCGGTGTAGATCACACCTCCCGTCATCGACAGCTTTTGCGGGATAATTTGGCATTGCAATAATGCCATGCCGAACAGTTTGAACGCCTGCTCACTCGATTGAAAATCACTCCGCACGGATGGCGTGAACAGGACCATGGTCGTTAATCGTTCGTTTTGGACTTTTTTCCAGAACATTTTTACGCCTGCTTCATACAACGCATCAGGAACGTCGAGTGACGCATGGGCGTTCAGTTGATCTAGGCGGAAGAACGGCGTGCACGAAATTATGTGGTCCATACTTCCGAACGGCACGGCAAACGTTCCGCACAGATCAAGCGTTTCGATGCCGAGTCCCGTAGAAGCTGCAGGGATGATTCCATAAGCAGCCTGCGTACCCTGAAAACAAGTCGTGCGATATCGAATCAGGGGTGTCTCATAGCAATCAAAATCAGGCGCGCAGGAGCTTTCGAATCCCGCAAACGGAGTGGCTTCATCCGATATGACATGGCCGGCCTGTGAGTCTTCAGTCAGTCCCTCAACAGCGATCGTGTCAGCAAATTGCCGATCTGATGCAAACGCGGCAGCGTCAGTCCGATCAGAACGGAACGGCGTTTCATCATCACGCGCCGCATTTCTCCCGTTCATCGTATCCGAAAACTTCGCTGGCACTTCCTCGTTGCCAACGGACTCAGACTGTCTCCTAATCCGTAACTCCTCTAGGAACGAATCCTCGGCGCAGACAGCTCCGCTGTGGATCAGTACGATCAGTAACGGGAAGGTGAGCCAGTTTGTTCGCAGATTCATGAGTCGAGTTCGCATCGGTCACGGGATCGAATCTTGCACACGCGGGTGAAACCTGCGTGACGTGTGCGGTTTCGAGCGACTTCTGTCAGAGAATCGACATTTCCGAACGCCTGAGAAGCATCGGATTGTGGCAATGAGATAATCCAGAACATCTGCTGGGACTCGAAGGTCGGCGTTTTCTGCCGATCTCAACGCATCGAAGTCGCAACCAGCGATTTCAGCCGTGAGACTGATCGTTGTTTTCCCGGATCCGCTGGAGCAATGCCCCGCTGACACGTCCGGAGCTGCTCAACACGAAATGTCGTGCTTTGGCGCTGGTGGCGGAAATGTTGATTCGCAGGCGATCGTCGGGAAGGCATGCGGTGACTCGTTCGGCCCATTCGATCAGGCACAGCCAGTCGCGGCTGGCTGTGAATTCATTGGCCCCGATCGCCATGAATTCGTCCGTATCACCGAGGCGATACGTATCAAAATGAGCGACTGGGAACCGTCCGTCCGTATACAATTGCAAGAGCACAAAAGTCGGGCTATTGACTTGGGTGATATCGATTCCCAACCCTGCGCAGATGGCTCGCGCTAGCCGCGTCTTACCAGCTCCTAATTGACCGTTCAGCTCAACGACTAGCCCTTCGACAACAGATTCGGCAAGACAGGCACCCAGCGAATCCGTGGCGGCTTCGTCAGCACAATCTGTCATGAAAAAATCATGGTAATTTATGGGCATACACGCTGTCTGGCTTCTGCGTTTTTCTCAGAGAATCATCTACGGAAAAATAGGCACCGTAGCTGCCATCCGAGTTTCCACTTGGCGGGTGATAGTTCCAACGCCACAGACGATGTGGCTGCATTTCATACATCATCTTACTGCAACCCGGCAGCACGATAAACATCAGTGAGACTACTCTGAGCGTCATGGTGCGTGTAATCTTCATACTGTCCTCGCTCATTCTACTTCGCACGGGATCAAGCGTTGTGCCTCTGCGTCAAAGGCATAAGCGCCGCCACACGGGAAGAATAGCGGATGATGGCAGTTGGCATCGTAGGAAAACGCTGTCCAAGCCTTGAACTGACCAGTGCGTTCGCGCGACATCTTCTTGCACTGGCAGAATCTGCCGTTGCCCCCCAGCGGTGGCGACAAACAGCCAGAGATGCATAGGCAGAAAACTCCCAAGCATCTATTCCGTGCGGCTAGTGCTCTGTCAACCTTTAAAGTTGGGGTTGAATTGTATTTGTACGACGGACTTCCAGTCCGTCGGCGGTAACCTTTGGCGACGGACTGGAAGTCCGTCGTACCCGAAAATTGAGCCTTGACAGAGCACTAGATCTGAATTTTGTTTCAATGTGTAACGTTCGAAACCAGCCGTCAGCAGGACATGGCGAACCGAGAGGCAGAGGCCATGAACGATGACGGGGTTCGAGTTACGCGGATTGACTGGCCGACAGCGATACCATCGCTACGCCTGCTGGAGGCCATCCGTCTCGCCGTTTCGCTCCGCATCTTTGTGCCCGTGTTACTCCTCATGTTTCTTGCGGCGGGGGCGAACGAGCGTCTGGGTGAAAAATCAATTGAAATGCGCGCCGGGGATTCCGCACGCAGCTTACGAAACGTGTCTGATTTTGAACTGCCCGACTGCCTGAACATGATCTGCGATTTTCTGACGCGAGTCGCCACGGGTAGCGCGCCCCTGACTACCGCGGCTGCGTTGGGTTTTTGGATGCTGATGCTTGGATTCTGTGGTGTGGCGGCCATAAGGTCGGCTGGCTGCCGCTTCTGCACGGGATCGAGAATCAGCTTGACAGCGGCCCTTCAGCTTTCGCTCCACAGCTGGAAAGCGATTTTTGTCAGCGCATCGTTGACCTGGATTCTACTCGGGTTACTCTGCGTGGCGTTTAGGATTGGGTCTAGAATCGGCATCTGGACGCACATCAGCATGAATGCCATGGCAGCACTGATATATCTGGTCGGCTGCATCGTGCTAGGAATTGGCTGGCTGTTGTCACTCGCCGCAATCGCGATCGATCTTTGCGATGGTGCCGAAGCCCTCAGTCGTGGAATCAGTTACGTGCTGTCACAATGGCTGCGAGTAGTGCTCTACGCGACCGCATTATGCTTGACGATGATGGTCTGCGATCTGGCAATTCACAGGCTGACTGATCAAGCCTGTGTGCTGGCAACTTCATGGCACGGGAACCCCGACCCATTGATGCGGGAAGAGTTCCGCACAGCAGTCGGACGAACCTTGGATAAGTTTGCTGAAATGATTTGCCTGAGCATCTGTCTCTGCGAAATTGCAATTGCCTACGTGCTGCTCCGCAACGTTGAAGACGGCGTCTCCTTGCGAGAAATCGACGGAGGCATCAAGCGATAAGTCCCACCGCTCGAATGGTGTCTGCCGCTTGAATCGGAGTTGCGATAGCATAAAAATGCATCTCACCCTATGTTTTCAATCGATTCTGCAGTAGGTCACGCAGTTTGTTTAAATCGCTGGCGAAGCCACGGATGCCTTCAGACAGTTTTTCCGTCGCCATGGCATCTTCATTCAACATCCAGCGAAACATCGATTCATGCATCTCGATCCGTTGGATTGGAATCGCGGCGTTATCCGCCGCGTTGAGTTTTCGCGGCACATCAATCGAGATCGCACTCAACTCTGCCAGTAGGTTGGGAGCGATCGTCAGCAAATCACAGCCACACAATGCCATGACTTGTTCCTTCGTGCGGAAACTGGCACCCATGATTTCCGTCTTGTAGTCATACTTTTTGAAGTAGTTAAAAATCTGCGCCACGGATTGCACGCCAGGATCGTCAGCGACGGGAATCTGATCGACCTTGCGTGCCGCCTTGTACCAATCGTAAATGCGACCCACAAACGGACTGATGAGCGTCACGCCAGCTTCGGCACACGCCACCGCTTGGCCAAATCCAAACAACAGCGTCAGATTACAGTGAATTCCATGCCTTTCCAAATGCTCAGCCGCTCGAATCCCTTCCCATGTGCTCGCAATTTTGATGAGTACCCGGTTCGTATCAACCCCGGCGTCCTTATACAATTCGATGAGCTTATAGGCCTTATCAACCGTGGCCGTCATGTCAAAGCTGAGGCGGGCATCGACCTCAGTGGAAACCCGCCCCGGCACGATGTCGAGGATTCGTCGGCCAAAGTTAACAGACAGGCGGTCGATAATCGCGTCCAGCAGTTTGTCTTGTTTGAGGGCATGCGCAGAACCTGCGGAAATGGCTTCATCAATCAACCCACTGTACTGCGGCATTTGCGCAGCTTTGAACAACAGCGAAGGATTCGTTGTCGCATCCTGCGGCTGATGCTGGGCGATGGAGTCGATGTCGCCAGTGTCAGCCACGACCACTGTGTGCTGCTTCAATTGTTCTAAGCTATTCACGTCAATGAGGTTCCTGAAACGAAAAGTGTAAATGATCCAAATATCTGGGGCTTACAGAATCTGACCACTGACAAGTGGGTCATCACGACCACTGATGGTTCCGTAAAAGACGTTGAGCCCGGCAGGAGTGTCCCGCTGGTCCTTGGCACC
>QWQG01000217.1 GCA_003670925.1 Planctomycetota bacterium
CTAGCTCTTTCGTTTCTTTGGTCACACATTTGATTTACCAAGTGGAAAGGCGGTGAAATTTGCATGCGTTCAAGATTATTTGAACCGCCGCGGGGGAGCGGTAAACTATTTGTGGCTTGGAACTGTCCGCTCGCATGCATTGCGAAGTCACGATTCTGGGCTCCGGACTGGTCGAGATCGGGGGCTTGTCGGACTACGGCAGATGCGGTGGTACGATGCGCGGCTGCGAAGAGCTCCTACTTGGCCAAATTTTCCGTTGAGCTCACGATGGCCCGGCCTCGCCCGAAGCATAATCGTGACGAGGTTCGGCCATGCGAAAGGTCAGCAGTCCGCTGCAGGCGATGGTGCCGCTGACAGCCAGAAAAGGTACCTGCCAAGGGATGTAATCGATGATGGCCCCCAGCAACGGGGAAAGCAGAAACGGAACCGTGTAGCAGATCGTCATGGTGCTCAGATACTGCGGATGTTTTTCGCGGGGCACGAGTTCTAGGGTGTAGTTGGCGATGGTTCTCATGGTGACGGGAGTAATTCCAAGGAAGACGTACGTGATCCAGAACCATTGACGACCGAGCGGAAACCATGGTGAAGCGAGGAGGACGGCGATCAGTGGTGTGAAAGCGGCCGAAAAGGCGGCAATCCGCAGAGCCATTCGGTTACCGTAGCGATCAGCGATGCCGCCAAGGACAGGACTGAAAATCCCAACGCTGATGTTCTGGGCGATCACCCACCAAACGATGTCAAGGTCGGAAGTCCCGAGCATTTCCTTGGCCAGCGCCTGATAATGGGGAAACAGGAGCAGTCCGGTCATGAACAGGGTTGCCATCCATGCAGCTCGGCGAAACCGCTGGTCGTCGCGAAACGTATGCCACGCGCGGACGAACGGAATCCACCATGGTGGTCTCGGAGGACGGTCGGCCGCCAGATCATCGGGCAACTCGTAACACAGATTCGCCATCAATCCAGCGACAAAATAGGCCGAGCCGTTGAAGAGAAAGATATAAACGAAACCGTCGTGATTCGGCAGTTGAATCCAAGGGCGGAGCAGCAAGTACGCAGCGCAAACGGCACCCGCTGAACCGATAATCCCCGCAATCCCAAGTAAACGCCCGCGCCGTGTAGGGCGAATCAGTTTTCCTTGGAGCGTACCATCGACCAGTTGATTCAAGCCGGTCGCAGAGAAGAACAAAAAATACAGGACCAAAAAGAGTCCGATCAGCCACGGTTGACGACGATCGTTAAGCCACCACCACACACTGGCCAGTGTCAGAAACGGCAACGCCATGCCCAGCGTCGTGAAAATGAGTGCTCTTTTTTTCAGCCGGATATCACGAATAAAATCGGCGGCCAGCAGAGGGGTAAGGCTTTGTCCCAGCCGATTGAGTACTGGCAGAAATCCGCGAGCCCACGCGGCGTTGCCGGAGATCACATCCAGCACATGTGGAATGATGACGCTCTCCGTTTTAAAGATCCAGCCGATCCGCATGATGATCAACTGTACCGCAAGGATTCCGATATTGGCAGATTCACGTCGCTCAGGCGACAACTCATCTAGTTCAGACCGATGGTCGTGCGATGAAGTCATGACGCCGCTAGCTCCACGTAATTCACGATGATTTTCCGTGTCCGTCGGCGATGTCGCTCCTGATGAGACATCGAAGCCTTCTCATACTCAGATTGAGAAAAAACAGCGGTTGATGCTCCAGCGGAACTTGCCTCCGGAGCGCATCACGGCATGGTCATGGGTGGCGTGTTATTTTCTGCCCGAAAAGCATGTGCCGCCCATGATGTTTGAGGCAGTTTGCCAAAGCGGAGTCTTAAGTCGTCCCCATAAGTTCCCTCACGGCGTTACCGATATTTGGTTGCCTCATCAACGATTCGCCCACGAGAACAGCACCGACACCTTCGGACCGCAAGCGTTGGATGTGCGCATTGGTGCTGATGCCACTTTCACTGACGAGCAGGACGTCATCGGGAATTTGCTGCTGGACACGAAACGTATGTTCCAGCGACGTAACGAAGGTCCGCAGGTCGCGGTTGTTAATTCCAAGCAGTTTCGTGCCCGTGGCCAGCACGCGTGGAATATTTTCAAGGTCGTACAATTCGATGAGTGCGTCCATGCCAAGACTTTGAGCGTACCCGTACAAGTCGTGCAATTGCACATCATTCAGGCACTCGGCAATCAGCAACACACAGTCCGCACCAGCGACACGCGCTTCGGCGATCTGATAGCGATCAATCATGAATTCTTTGCGCATCACGGGGATCCGCACGACTTGCCGAATGTCGCGCAGATAGTCGAGGTGCCCTTGGAAGAAGTGTTCATCGGTGAGCACGCTCAGGCACGTGGCTCCGGCAACTTCGTACTGCCGAGCGATCGCGACGGGGTCAAAATCTGGGCGAATCAGCCCAGCGGACGGTGACGCTTTCTTCACTTCTGCGATGAGCCCTGGACGTTCCGCGGATTGGAGAGCCGCCAGAAATTTCCGCACGGGCGGGGCCGACGGGATCCTAGCTTCGAGGGACTCAAAAGGCACCCGATCGCGCGCAGCGGCAATTTCTAGGTGCTTCTGGGAAAGGATTTCGTCAAGAATGGTCGACAATGGGCAAACTCCCCGTTCTGATACTGGGCGGGATGGTATTCTTATCGCCGATGCGGGTCGAGGCTCTTCAGTCACTTGCTCGACGATCGTTGATAAATTTTCGCAGCCATGTCCTCGATCTTCGGGATCTAAAGACGTTTGGCTGCTTCGAAATGTTCGCAGGATGGCATTTTTGAATCTGATTCTTGCTCAAGTCGCTGCCGCCGCGCCGGAGAATGTCACCTTTGGCTCGATCCTTACGGCGATCATGTTCATCATGACCTCTGCGGGCAGTATGCTGATGATTGTCGTTTGGGTCATTCGCTTTGGCCAAACCGGGCACGCATTGCCTGCGGCGAGGCGTGGTGTGCTCCGCGTTCCGTGGCCGCTGACCATGATTGCCATCCTCCTGTCGGTCTTGGTGATGGTTTTCGCGCTCCTTTCTTCGTTGGCGGAGCTAATCCCTGGCGGAAACAAAGTTGCGACGCAAGCAGTCACAGACACGGGCAGCGGCGATACCGACACGGTTGATACTCCAGCCGCTGGGGGCGAAGCTGCTCCAGACACCGATGGAGAGGACGCCACAGCGCCAACAAAAACACCGAACGCCAGTCCGGTACAGGTGCAGGAAAATCTGATTCTGACAATCGGCATGGAATTGATCATGCTGCTGGGGTTTGGTGCCGTGATTCTGGCAGCCAGCAAAGCTGGTCGAGTGGATTTGCCGGAACCCTTGGTTCAACTTCGCCAGGCATTAAGCCGCTCAGTTTCGGTGACTGGTCAGCTAGGCCGCGAAGTTGTTGGCGGCATGGGATTCGGTTCACCGTGGCCTGATCTCGACGATGCGTCTTCCATCCCGCAGTTGCCGGGCTACGACATCCTTGGAAATCTTGGCCGGAACAATCCGGGGCAAAACCCGTTTGCTGTTGAGCTGACGAATGAGCCATTTGAAACCGGCCAAAATTCCCCCGTGCCTGTCACAGTTGAGCCACGTATTGCAGATGAGCGTTTCTCTTTCTTCCAAGAACTGCGATTTGCGCTGGAGGTCTTTCTGGCGGCCTACCTTCCGACGACGGCCCTGCGACTTCTGATTGTCTTGATTTCAATCGGCATCGTGGGTGAACCACCCAAGTCACATCCGTTTCTGGAAATGCTGGAGGCCGGTGTGAGTGTGTCGATGATCGCCATCATCGTACTTGTGGCTGTGTTTGTCGCTCCGATTGTGGAAGAGTTGCAGTTTCGGGTCGTCGTCCTCGGAGGCATCGCGCAGATTGGCCAGCCGAGGTTGGCCCTGATCGCGTCCTCCATCCTGTTTGCATTCGCTCACGAGTTTCCCGATTCCATCGCTCTGATCCCATTGGCTCTCGCGCTTGGATACGCCTATCTCCGCCGACGCAGCTATGTGACGGTGATGCTCGTGCATTTCCTGTTCAACGGCTTCAACATGATCCTTGCTCTGGTTTCGTTGTTGTGATGCGGAATAACAGTCGATGCAGAGTTCGATTTAACCGGATATTCGTGGCTAATGGCGTGTCAAATCTTGATTCTTAGTGCTGACGACGCGTGACGCTATCCTCCATCTGGGCAAAAGGCCCGACAAACATTGCTGTTGGGAAGATCTGATTGATTGGCAATCGATTCAAGGGTAGACTGTCCGCGTGGAATTCCTGTCAGCAGCACACTCTACCTGAGTGTTGCAGGAGTGTAAGATGTCGCATCAGCCCGTTTCTGTCACCTTACTCGATCAGGTCCAAAACCGACTTCGCGCGGCGAGCTTCGCGCGAACATTCCACTGGTGGACTTTGGGCGCCTTCGTCTTGGCCTGTACCACCGTGCTGGCCGTCAGGTTACTGGGACTCCTGCCAGAAAGTCGCCAACCGTTGGCATGGCTGTTGGTGTTTCCCGCCGTGGCTGCCGGTGGTGCTTGGTGGTTTTACCGTCGAGTAGGCCATACGGCAGCCGCTCGCGCCATTGATCAACATGCGCAGACTAACGACCTCTTTCTGACGCTGGCGACATTGTCTTCGTCTGCTGGTGAGTATCAACCTCTCGTCGCACAATCCGCAGCGCAAGTCGCCGCGCGGATCGTGCCTGCGAGCGTGGTTCCGTATAAGGTGGAACGTCCTCTCGGAATCCAGGCCGGTGTGCTTTGCATCCTCGCACTCCTCGTTTGGCTGCTGCCCACGCTTGATCCATTTGGCAACGTCGAAGCAGCCACGAAGGTTGAGAAATCTAAGAAGGATATCGAACTCGTGCGGAAGGCTGTCAAGACTCGCGAAGAGAAGTTGGCGCAGGAAGTGAAGACCGCCACAGAACGCGATGACAAACTCCACGAGCAGGTCAAAGAACTCATGGCATCGCTGCGGCAGATGCGACCGCTGGAGAAGAAACCGAATTCCAAAGTTCTGCAGGATCATCGCGGCTCCCTGAATGACATGTGGAAAAATGTGTCCAGTGAAGAACTTCGTGAAATGCTCAGCCAGTCGATCTCGGACCAACAGTTCGGCGGCCAGCGTACTCAGAAGATGAATGAATGGCTTAAGCAGTTGCAGCAGGGCAACAGCGAGATGCTGCAACAGCAGTTGGACGAGGCCAAAGAAACCATGGAAGCCATGCTGGAAGCCAAGACACCTGAAGATCGCCAGAAACTGGCCTCACAGTTGCGACGCCAGTTGCAGGACATGAAAAAATTCTCGTCGGAGAAAGCCAGTTCGCCAGAACTCGAAAACGCCCTCAATCAGGCGTTGAAAGCACTGGAGGCGCTCGCCGCCAAAAAACAGAGCGGAGAGGCCATGAGCGAAGCAGAACAGCAGATGGCGCAGGAGGCCGCTGAAGCCCTGCGCGAGTCCCTAGAATTGTCAAAAACTGAACTTCAGGAGTTGGCACGCTCGGCTAAAGAAATGAAGCAGTTGGAAGAAGCCCTGAAGACGTTGCAGCAGGCGGAAAAACTGAATCAGGACGGACAGCTGGACGGTGAACAATGTGAAGGTTGCAATTCGCTGGCAGCATACGCCGAAAAGTACAAGCAAATGATGGCAGGGATGGGGCAGGGCGGCGAGGCGGAACGTGACACGCCGGGTGCCATGCAAGATGAAGACGACAGCGATCCAGAAGGCTACAAAGACGAAAGAACCAAGACTCAGATTCAGGCCGGTAAAGTCCTCTTGTCGATCAAAACCAAAGAAGCAGCGACCGAGAAAGACTTCGATCCGGAAGACTTGAAAAAGTACGAAAGCACCGTCAGCGAAATCAAATCGGGCGTTCAGGCAGCGATCGAAAACGAACAGATTCCACCCGGCTATGTGGATGGCATCAAGAGTTATTTTGACAATCTGGATTCAGCCGATTCGACGCCAAAATCACCAGCGGTTCCCTGATCGCCATTCCTGAATGCTCAACGCCTTTTCGCCAGCCACCACGATGTGATCGATGAGCGGAATGCCAATGATTTCGGCAACGGCCTCTAAGCGTTCCGTCACGCTGATGTCTTGGTCGCTGGGTGTGGGATCACCGGACGGATGGTTGTGAACCACAAGAATGCAGTTCGCCGCATCACGGATGGCTGGTCGAAAAACCTCGCGGGGATGCACCAGACTGTTCCGCAATGTTCCGACAGTGATCTGATGGGAGGCGATCGGCTGATTCTTGGTGTCCAGCGTCACCATGTGGAATTCTTCCTGTTTGGCTTCTTTTGCGAGACGGCTGAAATGTTCGAGGCAGAATCGGATGGCAGTGGCAGGACTGGTGATGCGGATCCGTTCCTTAAAACCGTTGTCCATTGCAGCGGCAACGCGGCGACCAAGTTCAATTCCGGCCATGATCTGACAAAACGCCGGCTCATTCACGGCGATGCTGTATTCTTTGAGCTCCATTCGTCCAAGACCTGGCAGCGTATCTAGGCGACTTCCCAGTCGCGTCGCGATCCTCTCACCCGCCTGCAGGGCTGATTCACCCACCCGGCCGGTGCGAATGAGGATCGCCAGTAGTTCGGACAACTTTAACTGCGCCGCGCCGTGCAACAGCAGTCGTTCGCGTGGTCGCTCACTCGCCGGTGATTCCGTGATCTGCGTTCCATGCACTTGTGAGTTAACCCACGGTTCGACTGCAAATTTTTGTGGATCGTCCTTCCATCGATATCGTTTGCTGCCGGCGATTTCCAGTTGCTGCAAATTTCCTTGCTTGACGAGCGTGGTCACGATTAAGCGGGTAACCTGAAGATATTCGTCGCCGTGCGATTCCCGAATTTCTTCTATCGCGAATTCCGGGCGTTGGCACAGACGCGACAGGACTGCTTGATAAATCTGTTTGCGATCAGGCTTTGAAGCGCGAGGCATCGAGCAAAATCCCCATGAAGCGGCGATCGACAGCACATTGCACAAGCCGCAATATTACGAATTCTCGGGCACAATTGCCTGCCAAACAGCGGACTTCCACCGAAAATCACGAAGTGCGTTTCTGCAGTTCGAAGGCTGCGTAAAATGCGGTACACTGCTTTGCACGCAGTTTTCGGGAGATCTTTAACCAGAACTGAACTCCGCAACAAACCCTTCAATCTAGGACAGACGGACTACAGCTTATGCCAACGTATGTTTACGGTGTCATCCTTTCCGACGATCACGAAGAAGTGGGGGAAACGTTTGAAGTGGAGCAGGGCATTAAAGATCCGCCGCTGACGCATCATCCGAAAACCGGCGAGGCCGTTCGCAGGCTTCTCTGTGCGCCGTTTGTGGCCGGAACGTGGTCACCACTCAAATCAAAGAATCTGCTCAGCGACAAGAAGCTCACGGAAAAAGGTTTCACGAAGTACGTGAAGACAAACAACGGTTACGAAAAGAGCGCGGGAACCGGGCCAGATCGCATTGGCGGTGGATCAAGCGAATAATGCCCTCGTCCGCCGCAAATAAAATTACGCTGGCGATGGCAATCGTGCTTGGGGTCGCACTCTTTCTGCCGTGGTTGCTGCATCGCAATGCTCCGCCGGACACCCTGTTAGTCTTGTACTGTGCCCATGATTCGGTCTTTGCGGATTCGATCATTCGCCAGTTTGAAGCGAAAACGGGGATCACCGTCCAAGTACGTTATGACGAAGAAACCAACAAGTCCTTGGGCCTCACGAACCTCCTCATCTCAGAAAGAGCACAACCTCGCTGCGACGTCTTTTGGAACAATCAGACGCTGGGCACGATTCGGTTGAAGCGGGAAGGACTGCTGGCCACCCTCGATCCGGCCGTGTTTGCCCGCATCCCAACCCCATTTAAAGATCCGGATCATCAGTGGGCCGGATTCGCAGCGCGGCTCCGTGTTTATCTCGTGAACACCGACAGAATGCCGGCCAGTGCAGATGACGTCGCGGCAGCCCTCCAAGCCAATTCGCTCTCGAACGTTGCGATTGCCGTGCCGCTGTTTGGCACAACGCTGTCGCATTACGCAGTACTGGGCGATCAGATGGGACTCGCGGGATTGAAAGTGTGGCATGCCTCGTTGCGTCATCGCGGCATGCGGGAAGTGCGGGGCAACGCAGCGGTCAAAGATCTGGTGGCCGAAGGAGCATGCGACTTCGGGTTCACGGATACGGATGATGCGTTCGCGGCGATCGATGCTGGCAAACCCGTGACAATGTTTCCGGTGCGATTGGAGACTGGTCAAACAATTTGTCTCCCGAACAGTGTCGCAATGCTCCACAATTGTCCTCATCCGAAAGCGGCACTCAGATTCATAGAGTTCCTCCTCTCAGAAGAAGTGGAACTCGCGCTGGCGAATTCGGGATCACGTCAGATTCCATTGGGACCGGTCGATCACGCTCAGCTTCCAACCGATGTGGTGGAACTTAGAAAATGGGCCGCCGATTGTATCTCGCTAGAGGGCGCCGCCGAACATCATGACGAAGTTTTGAAGTGGCTGACGTCGGAATACACGGGCCAGTGAAGGAATGACACTCAACACATCAATCATCTGTTCTCTGGCAAGATCTGTGATCATTGCCAGTATCGCTGTGTGGCCGGTTGTGATGCTGGGAGCAGGCATCGAAGCATCTCGCACCATTCGGGCGCGGCGCTGGCGATTTCTGTTGGCCGTGTTTCCCTACTTTCTGCCAGAATTGCTGATCGGCTTCAATTACCGTCTGACGGCTACGCTCCTGACGGCTGGAACCAGTCCTCTGACGGCCGCGATCTGCACCGAAGGACTGTATGGCCTCCTGATGCTGTCTCGTGGTATGGCTGTCGGCGTTTGCTTGTCGATGTTGCTGCCGCGTGGAAACGCATCCGCGGCAGCGTTGCATGCATGGGTTCTGCTGCGTCACACAATGGCAGCGGCAACATGGTGGGCAGGCTGGTGGCGGTTGAAATTTTTTGGCGCCTGGCAAGTGCCCCTTGTGGCATGGAGCGTGATGGCTCTGGTTACCTTTCAGGAATTTGAAACGGCCGCGCTGCTGCAGATTGATCGCGCTCCGATCTCGTGGTCCGTGTGGCTCTTCGATGCGCATGCGGGAGGCCTGCCGTTGTGGGATTCGCTCAGGCTGATGGTGGGACCCGTGCTTTGCGAACTGGTGATCTTGGGCCCGGCACTATACATGTTGCTGCTGAGGCCGGTGGCTGACGAAAACGGCCCGGTCAGTAACGACGGGCTAAACGCTCGTTCATCTGCTTGGAAGTCCGTGCGTTATGCGGCGTTGGTGACACCGGGGATCGTCCTCTTCGTGTTATGGCCACTCATGCACAATTTTCTACCAATCGTACGCGGCGGCATGTTGCTGCTGAACAAAGCGACACTGCGGCAATCTCTGGTTGAGATTCTGACTTCAACAGGATTTGCCGTCGGGGCCACGGTGATGTCGCTGGGAATCGCGCTGCGAATTTGCGCAGCCTTTCAGTCTTCGCCTCGTGCGTTTGGATCGCGCGTGTTCTGGATAAGTCTGTTACTGCCCGGCCTGTTGGGTTCATTAGTTCTCAGCCTTGCTCTGTTGGCCATGTTTCAGTTGCCGGGACTGCGAGGACTTTACGACACTTGGCTCCCGCTGCTGCTGGGTCAAACCATGGCTGTGCTTCCGTTTGCAGTCGCGGTTGGACTGCTGTTAACGCGCGTTTCTGATCCGGCGGCACTGCATACGGCAAAGTTACTGGCAGTGTCGCAGGAGTCTCGCATCCGCAGGCAGATGGCCACGCTTCGCTGGCGACTCACAACCGGCCGCTGGCTGCTGGGCGGACTCATCGTCGCGCACCGCTGTTTCTGGGACGTCACCGTCGCTTCAATCCTGCGCCCCGTCCAAGTGGAACCCGTCGTCACACGGCTTTACAATGAAATGCATTACGGGCGTACTGAGGCACTGCTCAGTCTGGCCATCCTCGCCGCCCTGACCCCACTGGCCATAGCCGCGGCGGCCATGCTGCTGAGTCGCCTCGCAACAATCTGCACGTCCCGGAGCAGCAACTGAGAATTTCACCCCATTCGGAACACGATTTATTCCCGCTCAGCTTTCCACGCGGGATCGTCGCGGTAGCGTTGTGCTTGCCACGGATCTCCGACATTGTGATAGCCCGCACGTTCCCAGTAACCGGGGATGTTCCGATCGGTCAGTTCGATCTGATTCACCCACTTAGCGCTCTTCCACGCAAAGAGTTTTGGAACAACCAGACGCACTGGCCCACCGTGATCAGCGTCGATTGGTTGTCCATCGTGTGTGTCAGCCAAGATCACATCATCATCCTGCAACGCCTCCAACGGAACATTGGTTGTCCAGCCGTTATCGTGGGCTCCTATGAGGGCAAATTTTGCCGTCGCGAGCACGTCGGCCTGAGTCAGCAAATGGCGAACAGAAACGCCTCCCCACAGATTACCGAGTCGCGACCATGTGGTGACGCAATGAAAGTCGGCAAAGACCTGAATCCGAGGCAATTGCCGAAACTGTTCCAGCGTAAACTCCAGCGGTTGCGCGACGAGTCCACAGATTTTCAGCGTCCACTGTGCAACGTCGATCTCAGGGACAATCGTCGCGTGTAGCACGGGCCATTTGCGGGTTCGATGCTGGCCTTCCGGCAGACGTTCCGTGCGGTACGTGTCTGCCGAGACGATGACGTGTTTGGGAATATCGCCCGGCAGGGGAACATCATGCCGCTGGTATTTAGGATCCGTGTCAGGGCTGTAGAGTGACATTGTGTAAGAATTCGCAAAATGGATTTGGCTGCGGATTTAACGAACCTCAAAACGATCTAAAATCGGGGCTCCTCGCAAGCGACAAGATTGCGTTGGCGAGAATGCTTCGGGCTCCAGTCAACCACCTGTTCACTCGACGCCCTCAATGAAACTCACGACAATTGTCACGTCTGGACCTCATTCGTGCCACCGGAGCTTTGCAATGATTATCGATTCTCACCAGCATTTCTGGAAACTGGATCTGCCGTTCGATTCTGCATGGCTTCACGCACCGAAACACAAACCCATCTGTCGTGACTTCCTGCCGGAAGACCTGAAACCACATTTGAAAGCTTGTGGCATCGCCAAGTCGGTATTTGTGCAGACTCAGCACAATGTTGAAGAGAACCGCTGGGCTCTAAAACTAGCGGAGCAGAATGACTTTATCGCCGGTGTCGTCGGTTGGGTGGATCTGGCCTCTGATAAGTGCGAAGAGCAGTTGAGTGAATTTGTGAAGCACCCGAAATTTGTCGGCATTCGACACATTACGCAGGCCGAACCGGACGACAATTTCATTATTCGCCCGGAGATTGTGCGCGGTCTAAAAGTACTTCAGAAACACCAAGTCCCGTTCGACCTGTTATTCTTCACGCAACATCTGAAGCATGCTCCTGCGCTGGCACAGATGCTGCCCGAACTGCCGATGGTGATCGACCATCTCGCCAAACCAAAGATTAAAGATCATAAGATCGACGATTGGAAGAAGGACCTTCAGGCTGCCGCAAAGTTTCCGAACATCTACTGCAAGCTGAGTGGCATGGTGACTGAAGCGGACTGGAAAAACTGGAAGCCCGCGGATCTGAAACCCTACGTCGATACGGCCCTTGAAGCTTTTGGTCCCCAGCGTTGTCTGTACGGTTCGGACTGGCCGGTGTGTGAACTCGCCGCCAGCTATGAAATAGCCTTCTCGGCACTCAACGAAGTGCTGGGAACCATCAGTACGGCAGATCGGAACGCTATTTTTGGTGAAACGGCGAAGAAGTTCTATGGGCTGAAGTGAACCGTTTGATCCGCCACTCCAGCGGCATGACCCCAATGTCGCGCAAACCCTGCGTCATATGACAGACGGAAGAGACCAGAGCGTCTCAAATGCAGACGCTCTCGCAGCCAAGTTCCCCACGACAGGGTGGTCCAACGCGGCAACTGGATTGACGTGGCCAAGTTGAAGACGCGTCTCGACGGAGCAAGAAGGCTCCAATCGCGTGGAAATTATTTAATATCTCCGTACAATGTGAGTTCACCATGCCACCTGCGTGCCTTTCGTGAGTGGTAGATCCTGCCTCAGGGAGTCTCTCCATGTGTTGGCGTTTTCTTGCCCTGCGTCTTTTCGTTCTGATCGCGTTGATTCAGCCGATCATCGCCGATGAAACGAAATCACTGCGTCCCGATCATCCTGAACGCGCGAAGAGGGGACTTGCCTTGTTCAAGTCGTCAGTGCGAACGACGCTGACAAAACATTGCCTAGATTGTCACGGTGGCAAATCCGTGAAAGGCGATTTCGATCTGTCGTCGCGCGAATTGCTGATGAGCAGCGGGTTCGTGACCGAGGCAGCAGACGACAGTCATCTGGTGGCTTTGATCGAGCATACGGCTGATCCGCATATGCCGTTCAAGAAACCAAAACTGCCTGATGAGGCGCTCGAACAGATTCGCACATGGATCAATCTGGGCGCGCCTTACGATGCGCCGCTGGCGGAAAAATCCACGACGCCAGCTCTCGAAATGCAGGTCAAAGACAGTGATCGGCAGTTCTGGTCGTTTCAGCCTCTCCAGCTGATCACGCCGCCCTTGGTTGAAGATGCCGCATGGTGCCGAACGCCGATCGATCATTTCGTGCGGGCCCGACAGGAAGCCGTGCAGCTCTCGCCGAACGCTACGGCCGCTCGACATGTGCTCATTCGCCGCGCTTACCTTGGTCTCATCGGACTGCCTCCGACGCCGGAGCGGGTTGATGCGTTCGTGAACGATGCCGATCCCGATGCATGGTCGAAGCTGATTGATGAATTGCTGGAGTCGCCACAATACGGTGAACGCTGGGCCCGGCACTGGATGGATGTCGCTCGGTTCGCAGAATCGCACGGCTACGAACAGGACTATGATCGCCCCAACGCTTACCATTACCGCGACTTCCTCATCCGCGCGCTGAATGCTGATCTGCCGTATGACAAGTTCGTGCAGTGGCAACTTGCCGGGGATGAACTGGCTCCGCATAATCCGCTGGCGATGATGGCCACGGGGTTTCTGGGTGCAGGAGCCTTTCCGACGCAGCTCACGGAAACTGAATTCGAATCCGCCCGCTACGATGAACTGGATGACATGGTCATGACTACCGGAGTGTCGTTCCTTGGATTGTCGATCGGTTGTGCCCGTTGCCATGATCACAAGTTCGATCCGATTCCCGCGCGGGACTATTATCGGATGGCTGCCACGTTCAGCTCCGCGATTCGCGCGGAAACGGAGGTTGACCTTTCGCCAGAAGAGAATCGCAAACGACAAACTGCGTTTGACGCGCAGTTGGCGGCGAAAAAGCTGTCCGCAGCGGAGTACGAGAAGACTCAGTTGGCAGCCAAATTCCGCGCATGGCTGGCGACGGCACCAGCTGCCGCACCGCAGGGTCCGTGGGAGGCGCTGCATGTGGTTTCAGTTGAATCATCAGCCGGGACGAAGTTTGAGCTGCAACCAGATGCCTCAATCCTGTCCGGCGGAACGGCGCCGCCGCAAGAAGTCATCACGATTATTGCGGAATCATTTCGGCCGGGGACGAAGGCTCTGCGAATTGAAGCACTGACGCACGATTCGCTGCCGCAACGTGGCCCTGGGCGGGCGGGGAATGGGAACTTTGTGCTGGGTGATTTGCAGGTAAGGTTTGCGGCGAACAATGGTTCCGGCGGGGACGACACGCTGGAAGCTTATCCCACGAAACTCACGGCCGCGCGAGCCACGCATCAGCAAAACACCGATTCACTGTCGGTCGCCGCTTCAATTGACAGCGATCCGGTCTCCGGTTGGGCAGTGGACGCGGGAGGCATCGGCAAAGATCAGGCGGCAGTGTTTGATCTGGAGTCGTCCGCGAAGTTCACCGGCAGCGCGCGATGGACGATCACGATGTTCATGAATCATCCGAATCCTCAGCATACGCTCGGTCGTTTTCGCTTGTCTGTTTCGGATCAGGCTCAGCCGATGCCGGAAGTTGGCAGCAGCGGACCGGATGCAAAAGTCCTGCACGCTCTTGAAGTGCTGCGTAAGAGCAGCGACGAATCATCAGATGATTGGAAGACGGGCCTTGCATGGTTCGCCACTAGTGATGCGGAAATGAGCTCTCTGCGACAGGCCGTACGGGATCTTGAAAAGCAAGGCCCCGGTTTGCAAATGGCCAAAGTCATGGTGACTAGCGAGGGACTGCCGCACATGAGCCACCACGCTGATGATCGTGGCTTTCCGCATTTCTATCCGGAGACGCACCTGCTCAATCGTGGCGACGTCCATCAGAAGCTGGAAGTCGTCTCGGCCGGATTCCTGCAGGTTCTGGCTCCGGCAGGTGTTGAGTTGTCTCACTGGCAGGTCACGCCGCCGGAAGGCTGGACGCGCACAAGTTTCCGTCGCGCGAACCTAGCGAACTGGATGACCGATTCGAAACAAGGCGGAGGCAGCCTTGCCGCGCGTGTCATGGTGAATCGTTTGTGGCAGCATCATTTTGGTCGCGGCCTTGTTTCGACACCCAATGACTTTGGCGTTTCTGGCGAAAGACCTAGTCATCCGGAGCTGTTGGATTGGCTGGCATCCGATTTGATCGAGCACGGCTGGACGCTCAAGCGCCTGCACAAGCAAATCATGCTGAGTCAGACGTACATGCAATCCGGTGCGTACGATGAATCGCGCGCCGTGCTGGATCGGGAAAACATCTTATTCTGGCGACGCACACCGCAGCGGCTGGAAGCGGAAGCGATTCGAGATTCGATGCTGGCAGTCTCCGGACGGCTGGACCTGACTCAATTTGGCCCCGGCACACTCGACCAGAACATGACGCGCCGCAGTATCTACTTTTTCATCAAGCGGAGTCAGTTGATTCCGATGATGATGCTGTATGACTGGCCGGAACATCTCGTCAGCATCGGCCAGCGCCCCGTAACCACGATCGCACCGCAGGCTCTGATGTTCATGAATAGTCCGCAGGGGCGAGATTATGCCACGGCGTTCGCCACACGACTGCCGCAGGATGCACCGGAACAAACCGTGCGTGAAGCCTGGCGCTTGGCGTTTGGGCGGACACCTTCTGATGCCGAATCTGCGGCAAGTGTGCAGTTTCTGCAGCAGCAGCCGGACCCGGATCAGGCCATTGTGAACCTATGCCAAGCAATTTTGAGTATGAATGAATTCGTGTATCTAGAGTAGTCTGGACGTCGGACCATGCGGAACGCCGTTCTGGCTTACTTTTTCTGATTGGAGATAAATCATGACAATACCTGCAAACTTCTCCCGCCGCAACATGCTGCAGCGCAGCGGTTGTGGACTTGGAATGCTAGGGCTCGCGTCGCTGTTGCATGATGAAGGATTGCTAGAAACAGCATCTGCCGAGGACAGCCTTGGCAATCGATCGCTCAATCCGCTGGCACCGCAGTCGGGACATTTTGACGCGAAGGCCAAACGCGTAATCTGGATCTTCGCGAACGGCGGCCCTAGTCCCGTAGACACATGGAACTATCGCCCAGAACTGACGAAATGGAACGGCAAGACAATTCGGGAATTCGATCCGGCGTTTCAAAGCACGACCGGATTTTTCAAGGACGCGATCGGCAATCTGATGCAGTCGCCGTTTACGTTTACACCGCGCGGTCAGTGTGGCAAGATGGTGCCCGATATCTTTCCGCATCTTGGAGAACACGTCGATCGTATGGCCGTGATTCAGTCGGGCTATACGGAATCGAACAACCACTCGCCAGCCCTGTTCGCGATGAACACCGGTTTTGCCCGGATGGGATTTCCGTGCGTTGGCTCATGGGTCACTTATGGCCTCGGCAGCGAGAGTGCCAATCTGCCGGGCTTTGTCGTGATGAGCGATTCAAAGGGCCGCGGCCTGCCAAAAGGCAGCGCGGCAAACTGGAGCGCCGGATATCTCCCGGGCATTTATCAGGGAACCTACTTGCGTTCTCAGGGCGAAGCGATTGATAATCTGGCGCGACCTGCGTCGCTCACGGAATCTGCTCAACGGAATGAGCTAAATCTGCTCAAGCAACTCAATGGATTCCATCAGGAACAGCACGCCGCAGACACGGAACTCGCGGCGCGGATTGAAAGTTTTGAACTGGCGTATCGGATGCAGGCGGCAGCTCCGGAAGCACTCGATCTGGCGACCGAGCCGAAACACATTCAGGATCTGTACGGCATCGGTGATGAACAGTGTGACCACTTCGCGCGCCAGTGTCTGACGGCTCGCCGCTTGGTCGAACGCGGCGTGCGCTTTGTTCAGATTTACTCCGGCGGCATGGATAATCAGCTTTCGTGGGACGGCCACAGCGACATTGAAGGCAACCATCGACAGTTCGCCGGAGAAACTGACAAGCCGGTCGCAGGCTTGCTCAGTGACATGGCCGCGAGCGGTCTCCTCGAAGACACTTTGGTGATCTGGTGCGGAGAATTTGGCAGGCTACCGATCGCACAAACCGGCGGCAAACCTGGCCGCGACCATAACCCGCACCACTTCTGCGCGTGGCTGGCCGGTGGTGGCGTCAAAGGCGGAGTCAGTTACGGGAACTCCGATGAAATCGGGTACAAGTCCGTGGAGAATCGAGTCCACCTCAACGACCTGCATGCCACGATTCTGCATCTGCTGGGCATGGATCACGAACGCTTGACCTACAAATATAACGGCCGCCGCTTTCGGCTGACGGACGTCGCTGGTCATGTGATCCAAGACATCTTAGCATGATGCCCTGTGGGGTGCAGTATCCGGCGAGTCGCGGTAGGCATTAGATTTGAACCTCATCTCATCGAATCGCTCCATCCCAGCGAGCAGGCAGGCAGGTCAATTGATGCAAAGTGTTGCGGTCTTTGTGGACGTGCAGAACATCTTTTACACGGTGAGGGAGAGCCATGGATGTCACTTCAACTATACGGCGTTCTGGGAAACCGTGACCACGGGAAGGAAGGTCGTCCATGCCTTCGCGTATGCCATCGATCGCGGTGATCCAAAGCAGATCCGGTTCCAGCAGATCCTCAAGTCCATCGGCTTCGAAGTGAAGCTCAAACCGTTCATTCAGCGAAGCGATGGGTCCGCGAAGGGTGACTGGGACGTCGGCATTACGCTTGACATGATTGAGCTTGCTAGGGAGTGTGATGTCGCCGTGCTGGCATCCGGTGATGGTGACTTTGACCTTGTCGTCAAGAGACTCCGTGATAACCATCGCGTAGAGGTCGAGGTGTACGGTGCGCGAAAACTCACAGCGGCCAGCCTGATCCAAGCGGCCACCCGGTTCATCCCCATTGAAGGGCGACTCTTGCTGGCAAATTAGCGCGGCATCGCCGAAGGTTTCAACAGTCGCATCCAGTCTCTCAAGTCCGCCGCTCACGGTTTCCGTATCTTCGAAAACTACAGAACCCGGATCCTCCTCTTCTGCGGAAAACTCAACCTCAAACCCCACATTACTAGCCACTAAATTCCGAGAAGAACCCAATCATGCAAAAAAAATCTTGGCAACATGATTCTGCACCCACAGGCGCCGCGGTGACCGTGACAGCCCCGGAGATTCTATGGATACGTTAGAATTGATGGAGGCTGAAAAATGGTCAAGATTGGCTTTGGAAGCGGTCCCGTTTGCCATAATCTTGGTCAACCGGAACGGGCAAATCGTGATGGTCAACGCACAGGCCGAACGCAGCTTCGGTTTTAGCCGCCAAGAACTCACCGGCAAAGCCATCGAAATGCTGATTCCGGAGCGTTTTCGTGTGACGCATCTGCAAGATTGCCGTGCGTTATTTGCTTCTCCTGATGCGAGCGAAGGCGGAGTGAGTCGTGCCTTGTACGCCTGTCACAGGGATGGTACCGAATTTCCTGTGGAAATTCGGCTGAACCATTTTGTGACTCCACAGGAGACGCTCGTACTCTATTCCATCACAAGGATTGCGGAACGGTGGCGGATCGAGCATGACTCGCAGTTACTCGCAGCCATCATTGAATCCACCGATGACGCCGTTATCAGCAATGATCTCAATGGCTCTATCCTCAGCTGGAATAAAGGAGCCCAGCAGATCTTCGGTTACTCTGCTGAAGAAATTATTGGCCGGTCAATATTACTGTTAATTCCGCCTGAGCAAATTCAGGATGACTTCGACATTCTCGAGCACCTGCAACGGAGTGAGCAGTGGGACAGCTTCCAGACCATACGCCTAGGGAAGGACGGTGGTCGAATCGAGATTTCGCTCACAATCTCGCCCCTATGCGACACTACAGGCAGGATCACGGGTTTCGCTACGTTGGCCCGCGATTGCACTGCGAACAAGGAAGCCGAAAGGCTGTTGCTTGAGACTCAATCCCGCAATGCGGCGATTCTCCATAATGCCCTCGATTGCATTATTTCAATCGACCACGAGGGTCGGATTCTAGACTTCAACCCTGCAGCGGAACGGGTGTTCGGCTACAGGAAAGAACAGGTGCTGAATCAGATCCTTGCCGAGGCGATTATGCCACCGTATATGCGGGTGGCCCACACCCGTGGCATGAATAACTACTTGCTAACAGGCGAATCGCGGGTCCTTGGGAGGCGGATCGAGGTCACGGGGATGCGGTCGGATGGCACAGAGTTTCCCCTCGAGTTGGCCATTACGGTAATTCCTTCGGATCGCCAGCCGGTCTTCACCGCCTACCTGCGCGACGTGAGCGAACGCAAACGAATCGATTCAGAATTGGCCGAGCAGCACCGGTTCGCGATGTTTGGGGCAGAAATCGGCGCTGCCTTGTCAAGGGCTGAAAGCTTGAAAGGCATGCTTCAATGCTGTACAGATGCCCTCGTCCGTCAACTAGACACCAGCATCGCCCGGATCTGGACGATTTCGGCCGACAACGATGTGTTAGAACTGCTGGCCAGCTCCGGGAATCCCACCCACGCTGATGATCCAAACAGCCAAATCCCGTTTGGTAAACAAAAGATCGTGCTGATCGCGAAAGAGCGGCTACCCGTCTTTTCCAATCAGATTCTGGGTCACCCATATATTAGCGACCACGAGTGGGTGCAGCGTGAAGGCATAGTAGCCTTTGCTGCATTTCCATTGATTGTCGAAAACCGTGTGGTTGGTGTAATGGCCATGTTCGCACATCATGCGCTCTCGAAGACATTTCTGGAGGCCCTCGCCTCCGCGGCTGACGGCATCTCCGTCGGGATCCAGCGAAAAAATTCCGAAGCCACCATGTACGAAGCTAAGGTGGCAGCCGAAGACGCGAATCGTGCCAAGACTATTTTCTTGGCCAACGTGAGCCATGAACTGCGGACTCCAATGACTGCCATTTTCGGTTACACCGAAATCTTGATGGAAGACCTCGAAGGCCATCCTGAAAAACAATATGTGAAAGACCTGCGGAAGATCAAGGCAGCCAGCAAGCAATTACTCACCCTGATCGATGATATCCTGGATCTAGCGAAAATTGAGGCCGGAAAAACACTGGTTTTCGCTGAGGATTTTGAGGTATCACCCTTCCTCGATCAATTCTTATTGACGATCGAGCACCTGATTGCGCAGAACGGAAACAGACTACTTGTTGAGTCGCACGAAAATTTGGGGCGGATGTATTCCGACCAGACCAAGATTAACCAGATACTTCTCAACCTCGTAAGCAATGCTGCCAAATTCACCGAACGGGGCTGCATCACGATCAGAAACCGCCGGATCGTCTGGGAGGGGAAAGACCGCCTAGAACTGCAAGTACAAGATACCGGAATCGGCATCAGCAGCGAGCACTTGATCAAGATTTTTGAGCCTTTTGTCCAAGCTCAAGATTCGACGACGCGCCAGTTCGGTGGCACAGGGCTGGGCCTGGCGATCACGAAGAGTTTCTGCGAGATGCTCGGGGGCCAACTGCAAGTCGAGAGTCTCCTGGGTGTGGGCAGTACCTTTACAGTTCGCATCCCGACATTTTACGCCGCGGCGCACAGTGTCGTTTCAGACGACCCCTCAACAGGACGATGAGGCCGATGTTATCGGGAATGAGATAATGCGGTTTCTCAAAGAACAAATCAGCTATCACGAGTCTCGTTTATCCGCAACTTGATGCACTTCACATGCCTAAACCAAATTGTACCCGAGCGCGAAAATCATAAAGAGCGAACATGAAGCGTATCCTTCTGGTGGAAGATAATGAAATGAACCGAGAGATGCTGTCACGGAGACTAAGCCGGCGCGGCTTCGAGGTGATCACCGCGACCAATGGCCAAGCAAGTATCGAAATGGCCGCATCGCAACAGCCGGATCTCATCTTGATGGATCTCAGCTTGCCGGTGGTCGATGGCTGGGATGCCACCCGACGGTTGAAAGCAAATCCAGCGACTCGGCGGATACCCGTTCTTGCCTTGACTGCTCACGCCATGGACGGTGAACGCGAAAAATCACTCGCAGCTGGATGCGACGAATTCGACACGAAGCCGATAGATATCGACCGGCTGCTGCTGAAAATCTGGTCGCTCCTCGAAAAAAATGAAGCCCTGTAATTGGTGGAAACCGCGTGCCGGTGGCAAAAAATCAACCGACCCATTCTGTCGCGCCAGTTGCCATTCGCACGATCAACAACGGCCTCTTGGGAGATCTTCGCGACGCATTGATGCATGAGATCAACACTCAGCGCAGGTGTTCAAAAAAGTCGTCACTTGCAGGGTGATCATTGCCAGCTCGTGTTCCAGTTTGGGCAACAAGGTGACTGCGACCGCCGTCTTGCCGTGTTTTCCCGCGGTTTCCATTGCCCCCGCCGTTAATTCGGCATCGTCTGCACACAGGATCTGAAATGATCCGCGTAAAGTGTGCGCCGCGAGATGCAGTCTTTGGGTCTCAGAATTTTCCACGGCCGTTCGGATGTCGGACAGGAGTCGTGGCGTTTCACGCAGGAATATCTCCAATAGATTTTTCAGATCCACCAGACAATCGTCCACGCTGACTAAGACCCTTTCAGGATTCCATCCATGGTCAGATTGCAATGGCTCAGTCATTGGATTTTGCTCTGCATTACGACACCCTGTGGTCAATTCCAGACGCCCGGTCAATCGATCAGAATCTGTGACCTGATCGACAGGAGACGGCTGTCTGTCTTTCACCGCCTCCCGATCACCAGTCTAGCAGGATAGATTCAACCTGCGACTTCGGTGTCGCGCCAAGCTTGAAGGAGGTTGCAGAAATTCTGCAGGGAACAACTCGGAGCTTATTTTTTGGCGAGCCCGCGGGGGGGAATGCTCGACGCAAACTGCGTGCAGACGCTGCCGCTGACCACGCGCGGACCATGTAGTCGACTGTCGGGGCGTCCTTCGAGACAGGCACAGGAACGCTAGGGTGATGCAAAAACGTGGTCTGCATAACGCCAGATACGAACACTAAAGTCTTCAGCAGAAACAGCTTAAGGCCATTCCACGCTCTGGCGACCGCCGGTAATTTGACTGGACTTCTGAGGCAGGATCGAGTATGCTCGCATGTTCTGCGTCGAGAAGGCTCTTGGTGTCGCACATGTGTGGCGACGGTCTCTCGCGTTTCTCTAAGTCGGAATTGTCTGCTAGGTTTACGACCTAACGGACGTGCCGTGGTGGATGGAAGTACTCATTATGGTCGATCGTAATCTTTTGCGGGAGTATGGTGTCGAGGACAGCGAACTGGATGCGGTGATGTCCGCGTCGTTCCCGGATTTCGCAGATGACGAAAGCGTCTTCTACGAATCAGAAGCACAGACGTATGCTCTGAATGATATCCTCCACGGGACCATTGTTCGTGTCGACAATGAGGAAGTCGTCGTTGACATCGGCTTCAAGAGTGAAGGCGTCGTCCAGCGTGACGAATGGGACGAAAACGAGCCTCCTCCGGAAATCGGCCAGCGAATCGAAGTGCTGCTCGAAGAGTTTGAAGACTCCATCGGCCTGATCGTACTTTCCAAGCGCAAGGCGGATCGGGTTCGCGAGTGGGAAAAAATCATCAGCACTCACAACGAGGGCGATGTTGTCAAAGGCCAAGTCATCCGCAAGATCAAGGGCGGCCTGCTCATCAATATTGGCGTCAACGTGTTCCTGCCCGCCAGCCAAGTGGATATTCGCCGTCCTAACGACATCGCGGAATACATCGGTCAGGAAATCGAATGCATGATTCTGAAGATCGATGAAGCGCGACGCAACATTGTTGTGTCGCGCCGCCGTCTGATCGAAGAAGAACGCGAAAAGATGAAGAAGACGCTGCTTTCAAATCTGGAGATCGGCCAGCTTCGAAAAGGCACCGTCAAGAACATTGCCGACTTCGGTGCGTTCGTGGATCTGGGCGGTATCGACGGCCTGCTGCATATCACCGATATGAGCTGGGGTCGCATCAGCCATCCGACCGAAATGGTTAAGATCGACGATGAAGTCGAAGTGATGGTTCTGAATATCGATTACGACAAAGAAAAGATCGCACTGGGGCTGAAGCAGAAGTCTGCGAGCCCGTGGGCGAATATTGGGACGAAATATCCCGTGGGATCACGCATCCACGGCGAAGTTGTCAATGTCCTGTCGTATGGTGCTTTCGTGAAGCTGGAAGACGGCATTGAAGGTCTGGTTCACATCAGCGAAATGTCTTGGACGCGGCGCGTGAATCACCCCAGCGAACTGGTGGCGATCAGCGACAAGGTCGAAGTCATGGTGCTGGGCATCAACGAAGACAAGCAGGAAATTTCATTGGGCATGAAGCAGACTCAGCCCAATCCGTGGGACGAAGTTACTGCCAAGTACCCGCCAGGCACAATGGTCAAGGGTACGGTTCGCAATCTGACGAACTACGGTGCGTTTGTGGAACTGCAGGAAGGCGTCGATGGCCTGCTGCACATCAGCGACATGTCATGGACACGCAAAGTGTCGCATGCAAATGAAATCCTGAAGAAGGGTGATCCGATCGAATGTCAGATTCTGACTGTCGATGAAGATCGCCGCCGCATCGCGTTGGGTCTGAAGCAGCTTGGCGAAGATCCATGGGAAACACGAATTCCTGAAAAGTATGCTCCGGGCAAGACGGTCACCGGCAAAGTCACCAAGATCACCAACTTTGGGGTCTTCGTGCAGCTGGAAGATGATCTCGAAGGACTGCTCCACGTTTCCGAACTGGCCGACCACAAAGTCGATCATCCGGAAAATATGGTTCAGGTGGGTCAGGATCTCGAAGTCCGCATTTTGCGTGTTGACACAGGCGAACGTAAGATCGGCCTGAGCCGCAAAACGGAAGCAAAAGAGACGGAAGCAGCAACAGCCACAACGGGCGAAGAGGGTGCAGCAGCACCAGTCGCAAAACCACGCGAAGAACTTAAGGGTGGAATGGGTGCCGGCGCTGGCCCGCTGTTCTCACTTGGGGGTGGCGACGAGACAGCGACTGAAGAAGCTGGATCGTAAGCATGATCTTGCAGCAATCCAACGGGTCAGTCTGATCGGACAGATCCTGAGGGCAGCCACATCATCAGCCGTTCCGGGGTTCGCCCCGGACGGCTGTTTTTTTGCAAGGCTTGTTAACTGTGCCTTATTTGTTGCCAGTCCCTACTTGATCGAGGGAATTCAGCCTGCTCCCCCATGAGCAAAACAATTCCCCCCCGTTGAAACTGGCACGACCAGTGATTCAGGGACGGTTAAACTTGGGTTGTTGACGATAATCGCGGAGCACAAGTGCGAACGCGGCTATGTCGTAGACCGTATGCGCGACGATCGGGATCAGCAGGTTTGGCGTGGGATCAACGGCGATCAGCGCTGTCAGATAGATCCCCAAAAACGCCGCCAGAATTCCATACATTGGTGTCGCCGCATGCGCCGCTCCGAAGGCCAGATTGGAAATCAGCACAGCGATCACGGAATTGAATCGTACCAGCCATAAGAACAGAAACCCCCGAAACAGGACTTCTTCGCAAACGCCGGCCAGGAGCGCCAGCAACGCGATGTCGTACCAACGGCATTCGTCGAGGAGATGACCGACCGTGTCTCGTTGATACGCCCGAATTTTCAGCATCGCTGCGGAACGTGACAAGGCACAGATCGCCAGCACAACGAGCATTGGAACCGTCGCCAACAGTCCCAGTCCGAAATCTTTAAACGACCATGTGAGCGCCGCCGTCGGCGGACAGTCCAACAGCCAACCGCCAAGGAACGCGACGGCAAGTAGCCCGCCTTCAAACACCGAGACGGTCGTGAGGAACTGCGAATGCTGAAGTTCTTCTGAGTTGTTTGAAATGACATTGGTCCTTGTTGGTCAGATCACACCTTATTCAATCGGCAATCGGCATACGAATGCGATCACCGCGAATTGAGGATAATTCAGCGATTTCGCGGTCGGCGTTTCGGAGGCGGCCTTCGGTGGTGCGATGCGTCATGATCACAAGTCGCGCGACGCCGGATTCATCCTCGATGTCGGCCGTTTCATCCTGACGCACACTGCTGATGCTGATTTCATTGCGGCCTAGGATATCAGCGATGTCGGCCAGCACATGCGGTTGGTCGGCGACAGTGAAACGCAAATAGTAGCGGCGGCTGAGTTCTTCTTGGGGCTGCAGCGGAATCGGTTTCTGGCCCTGCAGTCGCAGAATCGATTGAAATGTAATCGCCGCACGGCCTGTGGCATAGTCGATGACGTCGGCCATCACAGCGGATGCTGTCGGCATTTGACCGGCACCCGCACCGGAAAATCGAAGCAGTCCCGCAGCATCACCTTCAATCGACACAATGTTATCGGCTCCGCTCGTCATTCCGATCGCACGGTCCGCACGGACGAGAGTTGGTTGCACGGAGACTTCCAGACGTTCTTTCGCCAAACGCGATGTTGCCAGCAACTTGACCCTGTATCCCAGTTCGGCCGCGACCAGCAAATCCAGCAATTCGATCTGCTGAATGCCCTGACGCACAATGTCCTCAAGGGGCACACGCGTACCGTAGGCAAGCTGAGTCAGAATCGATAACTTTTGAGCTGCGTCAGTACCATCCACGTCCATCGCCGGATCAGCTTCAGCGTAGCCGCGCGCCTGAGCTTCTGCCAGCACGGCATCGTAAGGTTCACGCCGATCAAGCATGCGCGTCAGAATAAAATTGCTGGTCCCATTCAGGATCGCTTCAATCGACAAAATCCGATTGGCAGTCAGCGCCGTGTTCACCGCAGAAATGATAGGAATCCCCCCCGCGACTGCCGCTTCAAAACAAATCGTGCGATTCATTGTTCCAGCTAGGGCAAAAAGCTCTGCCCCGTGCGCGTACAGCAAAGCCTTGTTCGCGGTGATCACATCTTTACCAGACTGCAACAGCCGTGTGACATCCTCACGCGCCCAACTGATCCCTCCCACAACATAAATCGCTAAATGAATATCAGGATCGTCGGTCACTGTGCGAATGTCGTTCGACACGGGGATCCCGCCAAAATCGACATCCCGCTGCTTCGCCACGTTTTTTACCACCACGCGCCGCAGTTGCATCGACCGCCCCGACCGCTGCCGCAGCGACTCCCGCGACGACTGCAGGATTTTCGCCACTCCCGTCCCTACCGTGCCGCAGCCGATGAGGGCTATGTTCAGATCCGGGTTTTGGGTCATTGGCAATCCTGACGGGCTAATTTGGTAAAGCCGTTAACAATTTCGGTAGAATACGGTTTCTCTGTCGCAAAAATGTCAAACAAACAATGGGACTGATCGGAACGATTTTCAGTCAGACAGTTGAGCAGACTCGCAACCTGCTTATACTGTGACTCATTGGCCAATTGTTGGGAACGAACACCCGTTTTTTCCTGTGTTTCAAACTATGACAACGCTGCAACACAATTCTTCGACACAACGACTCCAAATCGGCGCCGTCAGCTACCTGAACTCTCGTCCACTTATTGAGGGGCTTGAGGAGTTGATGCCGTCGGCCGATCTGGTGTTAGACTATCCGAGTCGGCTTGCTGATTCGTTGTCTGAAGGGCGTCTGGATGTGGCGTTGATCCCGTCCGTGGAATACTTTCGCCGGCCCGGCTACGAAGTCGTTTCTGATGCCTGCGTAGCCGCTCGCGGCGAGGTGCTCAGCGTGAAACTTTACTGTCGCGTGCATCCAGGCAACATTCGAAGGTTGGCTCTCGACGAGGGGTCGCGCACGAGTGCCGCGTTGACGAAAGTCATCCTAGCCGATCGCTACGGCGTGATTCCGCAGACCGAACCGCTGAAGATGGAATCCACGACGCGCGACAGTACGGCCGACGCGGTCTTGCTCATCGGTGACCGCGCGATGCATGATCCAGCCGAATCGTTTGTGGAGGTCATGGACCTTGGACAGGTTTGGTACGACTGGACTGGTCTGCCTTTCGTGTTCGCGATGTGGGTCGCTCGCCAAGAAGCCAACACCGACGGAATCGACGAAATTCTTTCACACGCTCGCGATCTGGGACTGGAACGCATCGCGGAGATCGCTGCCGAAGAAGCCCCCCGACTAGGCCTCACCCAAGCGGTCGCCTACAATTATTTGACGAAAAACCTGCACTATCATCTGACGTCCGCCGAACGCAGTGGCTTAAAATTGTTCTGCGAACTGGCTGCTCAGCACAACTTGGTGAAACCTGATGTCGATATTGTCTTCCGCGATTTCGTCACTGCTTGATAAAGCCGTGGCTGGTGACCGACTGACTCCCGAAGAAGGTCTTGCGCTCCTGCAGTCACACGATTTGGCAGCCATCGGAGCTGCCGCAAACGCCGTCACGATGCGTCTGCATCCTGAACCGTTTCGCACGTACAACATCGATCGCAACATCAATTACACGAATGCATGCACGGCGGTCTGTGACTTCTGCGCATTTTACCGGCCACCAGACCATCCTGAAGTCTACGTGCTGCCAATTGAAACGCTGCTCAAGAAGATTGAAGAAACAGTGGAACTTGGCGGCGACCAGATTCTGCTGCAGGGCGGACTGCATCCAAAATTGCCGCTCGAATGGTACGAAGAGACGCTGCGAACGCTGCGCGCACATTTCCCGCAGGTCAACATTCATGGATTCAGTCCGCCGGAGATTCATCACTTCACAAAGATCAGCAAACTGCCGCTGAAGACCGTGCTGGAACGACTCAAGACTGCTGGTCTGGGAAGTTTGCCTGGCGGTGGCGGCGAGATTCTTGTCGATCGAGTCCGCAAAGAGATCACCCGCGGCAAAGTGCTGACTGACGACTGGCTCAACGTCATGCGCGTCTGGCATGAACTGGGCGGACGGTCGACGGCGACGATGATGTTCGGTCATATCGAAACGCTTGCCGAACGCATCGAGCATCTGGAACGAGTTCGCCAGCTGCAGGACGAAACCCGTGGCTTCACCGCGTTCATTTGCTGGACATTTCAGCCGGACCACACGGACATGGCCCATATCCCGCCAGCCGGAGCGTTCGAATATCTGAAGACGCAGGCGGTGAGTCGGCTCTATCTGGACAACGTGCCGAACATCCAGTCGTCGTGGGTCACACAGGGTGAAAAAGTCGGCCAGATGGCTCTGCTCTTTGGCGCGAACGACATGGGCAGTTTGATGATCGAAGAGAACGTGGTGTCGCAGGCTGGGACCGTGCACCACCTGACCGTGGACGGGATTCGCCGTTGTATTGAGAACGTTGGTTACATTCCTCGCCAGCGCAACGTGTTTTACGATTACATCGATCAGGCCGCTGAATACCATTCACAGCAACTCGTGGCCGTTCTGCCGATACTACAGGAAACGTAGATTGCGTGCAGCGGACCGTAAGGCACCATGCTGCAGCGGTCATGATATGGGCACACAGGCAAAATCATTCATTCTGGTCCAGAGAGTGTTTCCTGATTTCAACCAGATGAACGGCATACCGGGGCAAGCGATCCGCACCTGTCCAATGCCGGACTCGATCATTGGGCCACTGCAATTGGTGAGCGTAATACCGGGCAATGACATAATCCATTGGTGAAATAACGATGACTGATGGTCTTGGTCAGTCTGATCAATCAGTCGCATCGCACCTCGCACGGCTTGTCGGTCGGGAATATCTCGCCAGTCCCATGAGGCGATGCTGCCCGCCAATGACAGACCATGTGTCACGACGCAGCGAACCGCACGCAGTTTTGCTCGCTGCGTGATCGACCACACAGACAACCGCCACGACGCAGACAGACAGAATCCAATTTCGAAGATCATTTTTGCGTTCGTGCAGTACCGGTGAGCCGGAGACGTCAGTCTCCGGGTAGGCAGCAGCAAAGTTGGTGTTTTAGGAGGAATTGGGGTATCCGATTGTAGTGAAATCTGTTTCGCTTCGTGAAATGGATTTTGGTGTGCGACATGGCGCAAGGAGCGCGCGACAATGGAAACTCAGGGACGAGGTGTGGAATCTTAA
>QWQG01000078.1 GCA_003670925.1 Planctomycetota bacterium
ATGAATGTCGAACTGTTCGAACATTTTGTCTGCTGATACCGCACGCTTGAGGATGGCACATTCGTTCACCCGCGTGGGCAACGGCCCTCGCTTCAAATCTCAAATCTCAAATCTCAAATCTCAAATCTCAAAAATCGCGGCTCGCTGGGCACTCTCTACGAAATGCAACTGTCATGACGTCTTCGCGAAAAGGCGTTTGCCGGATTGACCACCATCATCTGGTAAATCTGTTCGTCCGTCACACTGCGTTCCCGCAGCAGCGGCACAAAGGTCTCCAGCAGATACCCGTAACCCTTGCCGCCTGTGTATTTGAGATGATTCAGCATGCAGATGTCTTCCGACAGGAGCACCCGTTGGACGAAGCCCTCTTTGACCAAGGCTGCCACGTTGTCCGCGCGGACATACTCGGGCTGATAGTCGAGGTAGCCGATGTTATCGACTTCCATGTAAACACCTCGGGCAGCAATCGGCAGCAGATTCTTCACGCCGACTCGATCACCCAGATGCCCGATGATTACGCGTGACAGATCCGTGCCGAATTCCTCCAGCATCGCGATTTGTTCCATCGCCAGCGTGCCCCAGCGAGTTGTGTGTGTTGAAATCACAACACCCGTGCGAGCCTGAGCCAACGCGGCAGCGCGAAAGACGCGCTCTTCCGCAGGGCTGACATGGTGGCGACCTGTGCCAATCTCACCGATGAATCCGGCTCGAATTCCGGTGTCGCCGACGCCGTTTTCGATCTCTCTCACCAAGACCTCTGCCAGTTCGCAGCTGGTCTTTTCCGCGACGATTGGCGGATATCCGAAATCGCGATACCAGCCGCAGCCCATGACGACGTTAATTCCCGTTCGCCGCGAAAACCGGACCAGCCGTTCAGGATCGCGACCGATCTCATCAAGCGTGACATCACAGATCGTGCGACCTCCCCGAGTCGTAAACTCCAGAATCTCCTGAGCCATTACGTCTTCATCATCAATGACCAGCTGATAGCCGTAACTGCTGTAGTGATCCATCGCATCAAGAAATAAATGCTCGTGCGGATACGTCACCCCCATTTCTTCAGGACGGATAACGCCTTGGACGGTAATCACTTCCCGAGAATCCCAATTGTCGCTCAATGTCCGCTCTCCCGCTGCGATCGTGTCAGTTCCGCAAATAGGCGTGTTTAACCAGCCCTGTTCCTGGCCACACAAGTGCTTTATCGTGGTTCGGTCCTGCAAGATCAACATTCACTGCGTTTTAATCCTGATACAAGAAACATTCATTCGCAGTGCGGTGACATGCCGCAACGTGGTCTTTCCAACGCGGCATCTTTGTCACTCGGCGTGGGGAAAACAGTAAAAAATCCATGCCAATTTCAGGTAAAGGCGGCAGACCAAACGAACGTCGTTCCCAGAACCAGATTTCAAGAAAAACGAAAGCGATGACGAGTTACCGCACTCGGCAAGGAACCCCTGACTTCGCAATGCTTCCCCTGATCTACTCGCCGCCCCATGATTCATTCCTCTGCTTGGTTGAAGAAAACTCAAACCGACACAGAATGCAGGGGCTGTCGACAATGGTTGTGGGGTACGATTACTTTGCAACATTGCTCGGCCGCGGAGCCATAAATCTCCGAAACAGTTTTCGTTGCTTCGACAGAATGAAGTTTTCGACCGCCGCCCAAGCCGACACTAATTTAGAATGCCGAGAGTCGGAGATCAATTGCCTGCGTCTGGAGAGATTTGTCGGTCGGCGCTGCCTGCAATGAATACCGGACGTTGGTTTTCAGTTCGCCGGCATCTGATGTGCGTACAAAGCCGTGGGATTTTGCGGCTGCAGAATGCGTGAGCAAAATTGGCGAACCGGACGGAGTTGCCGAGTCTTTCCTCGTTGGGACCCTAGGATCACGACGGCCCGATAAGTTTCCACGAATACCGTCCTTTGCGGGTTCACGTCCGACAGGTGGCCGGCTACCGGAATCAACAGCCAGCTGCAATCCAAAAAACGGCGACCCAGAATTACTATCCATGTTCATAAATGAACGCTCGTATTTACACCCGCTCAGACACAATAACATGAGTCCAAGGATGGCGAAAATTTGTAGCAAATTTGTCCGTCGGTGATGCATGTTACCGTCAGCAGATCGCAAAGTTGAAAACTGTCCGGTCGGGGTTTGAATTTCCCCGAGGCGAGACGGTCTTGTAGTGATTGCCAGCCGTCAGATCCATACGAATGCCTGATTTTCTGGGTCATCAGGCACCCTCAGGAACACAGGTAATCCGCGCTTCCTTTGAATTCGCCATCCAAATGCCCCACGAACGGCAGAAATTGCCGGAGTACCGCAAGCCCCTTGCGAAATTAGTCATGTTCCGCGCTGAATACCCGAATCTCGACGCGGCGATTTTTTGCGTGGTTCAGCGGATCTTTAGGGTCAGCAGGGCGGTCCCAACCAATGCCCGCGGCGTTGAACTGATTCGGATCTAGCTTATATTTCTGAATTAGGGATTCTTTCACGGAATTTGCGCGATTTTCCGAGAGCTGTTTAACAATGACATCGTCGGGCAATACCTCCTTCATCGACGCATCGGAGTGCCCTTCTATCACAATTCGAGCGGCTCCAAATTGACCCACGATCTTCGATATTTCTTCAAGGATGAAATCTACATTTGGATCGTACATTTCTTCTATTTCGCTGCCATCACTACCCTTGCGGATGACTTTCTTCATGAGATCGGAATTGTTTGGAGCAAAGTGAATGATGACTGTGTTAGTCAGTACTTCATCCGATTCCGCAATGATTTGACCTGTTGTTTTCGGGGCGAATTGTGTCTGATACTCATCGCGCTGTGATGCGTATTTCTCTTCGGTCTGTAATCGCTGGATCACACTGAAATCGGCAACCTGATCGAATGAGACGGGCTGATGAGTTACTGACCGATTGCCACGGTAGATGTAATAGGCCTGCTGCCAGACGGATTCAAACCGAGACGGATTGTTCTGATTGAGAAAGAACTGGCTGTTTTCAGCAAAGTTTGTCGAGTGTGCATCAGCAAGCATTCCCAGACAATCACTGGCCGGGATCGCATAACCTACCGACATCCATTCTGCAACTTTTTGCTTTTCTTCCTGGGTTTTCAGGGACTCGATGGAGTCAAAAATTCCCCGCACAATGCCTTCGATAAGGTCAGGATGATCCTGCGCGAAATCCGCGCGGGCAAACCAGACGTCTGCGATCAGCTTGTTGGCAGTCTGTGTATTCACCAACATTCGATTGCCCGGCTGTTCAGACAGCTTGTAGATGTCGGGTGCCCAAGAAACGCAGGCAGCGATATCTTTTTGGGCATTGAACGCAGCAGCAGCTTCGAATGCATCATTCGTGTATTTGAAAGTCACCTCCCCAGGCTGCACGCCACCTGCCACCAGCATACTCAACGCGAAGTACTGCGATGGTGAATTCTGCGCTAGGACAATCGTTTTGCCGCGCAGGTCACGAACGGTGCGAATGTTCTCACGCACAACGATTCCGTCGCCGCCGTTGGACCAGTCCACCTGCTGAAAAATTCGCGGCATAATCCGACTGTCGCGCGGCTTGCCGCTTGAATCTACAAAGCCTTCCATGAACAACGGAAGCATATCCACAGTTGCCCAGCCAATATGGAAGTCGCCGGCAGCATACTTATCCCGCATATCAACGGGATTGTCTGCCAGCACAAGCTGTACGCGGAATTCTTTGCCGTCTTTTGTCTTCCATATCTTCTTTGGCTGAAATCCTTCATTGGCATGAATGATCGGTGCCCATCCCGCCCAGACATTGAGTGCGAACTGCACGGTGTTGTCTTCCAGCTTCGCATAACCCGCCGTGCCTTTCACCGGCGGCAGGCGATCTGCAGGTACGAAACTGTATTCTTTCTTTGTGGTCACGATGTCGTCCGAAGAGCCTTCGGCAGCCATTTCACCACCGCCTCCACCACCGACATTGATCTTGCTCGGGTCAAGCTGGGGTGCATCACCGCCGGCTTCGGGGCCGTTCTTTTTTGCCGCCGGATCGACACCGGCGTTACCGAAGAATCCAGCCTGCATTCCCGCGAAGTAGATAAGACCACCGACCACCGCTAGGACGGCTGTGTAGAACGCAAATGTTGGACGCCCGTTTGACATTTTCAACTCCCTGTAACTAATTAATACCAGTCACGAACTGTTGCCAAAACTCTGCGTCGTCGTCGAAGACTAGTGGCATGGACTTAAAGAGCGGAATGCCACATGGTCTAGAACGTCGCAGTCACTCTGCGAGTGCCATAGCCCTGAAAATTGCTCAGAAAGCAGGCGGCACACGGAGTGTACTGCCTACATTTCAAGGTGAAGTATCTCGAAACGGATGAGGATCGCAAACGGATCACGCGATTTTTTTTGTGGGAACGATTGCTCAGTAAAGCCTGCGATCCGAGTCGCCTAGACGTTTCCGCTCGAGACCTCACCAAGAAACATCCCAATGTTGCACGTCTCTGGTGACACGGAAATGTTTGCAGCGTCAGCCTCACATGGTTTCCCGACGGATGTCAATGTGGATCTTACATGAGATTCAGGGGGACGGCGTCAATTTCTGGTAATCAATTCGTGTAGATTCAGAATGGTTCTTGCCACACTGGTCCAGGCAGCAAGTTCGGGCTTGGAGAGATCCTCGGGGCCCGATTTGGCTCCGACGGACAGCACTTCTACAGCGACGGCAGGATTCGCTTCGTATTCAGCGAGATGGGACTTCAGCAACTGTTCGAGGATCATGATTTCGTCCTCAGTGGCACGACGAGAGACGGCGCGGCGGAAGGCGAAGTTCAGTCGGTCATTTGTTGTGGCACCCCCCTGACGCATAATCAATTCGGCAAACGCACGTGCCGCTTCGACATAGCTGGGATCGTTTAGTAGCACCAGAGATTGCAACGGCGTGTTCGATCTCGCACGATCAGCCGTGCATTCTTCGCGGCTCGGCGCATCAAACGCCAGCAGACTCGGGTGCAGATACTGACGTTGCCAGTGTGTGTAGAGCCCTCGATGATACAGCTTTTCGCCGACATCATTCTGCCATTCCCGCGCTGGGAAATTCAAATACGCCCAGTAGCCTGCAGGCTGATATGGAAACACACTTTTCCCGCCAACAGAGTCGACCAGCAGTCCGCTGATATCCAGCGCGTTGTCGCGAACAAGTTCGGCATCAATACGAAACCGCCCCTGCCGCGCAAGCCAGCGGTTGTAAGGATCGGCTTCTCGCAGTGCATCCTCTGAAAGTGATGACTGTTGATAAGTCCTGCTCATCAACATTGCTTTAATCGTGTGTTTGAGATCCCAGCCGTGACTGCGGAAATCGTCCGCCAGAAAATCGAGCAGCAGCGGATGGCTGGGCCATTCACCCTGAGCACCGAGATCGTCGAGTTTGCGGGATATTCCCGCTCCGAAGTAGATCTTCCACAATCGATTCACAACCACACGCGGCGTCAGTGGGTTTTCCGGCGCGACAATCCACTTTGCAAGATCCAGGCGATTCAGCCGTTGATCGGTCGGCGTTCCTGATGACAGCACTGCCGGGAACGCGGGTGTGACTTCTTCGCCACTGTCGTCCATCCAGTTGCCTCGCGGAAGGATACGCACCATTCGCGGCGTGACGGCTTCAGTAACCAGTGACGACGGAATGGCTGCATCGAGTTCGCCACGTTTCTTTTCGAGCGTCACCAGTTCATCTCGTATCGGATTCAACAGCGGAGCAATCGACCGATAGAATGTCGCCAGTTCAAGCTTTTGGGTATCCGTGCGTTGTTCCGCAGCCACCGCCAGCACGGCGGTGAGACTAGCCGGAGGAGCATCAGTCGCTTGGATGGGACGCGGCGATGTGGCTACCGAAAGCCGAAAGCAGCCGATATTGTGTTGGGGGTTATCAAGATTCTGGGCCATCACAATCTTTAATTTTGAGCCTTCACGCAGCGTTAAATCGGCAGCAGTTTCGAACACGGCAAAATTGGGCTGTCCCGCTTTCTCCATAATCGCCCAGCCCCAAGTCTTCCCTTTGGCATCGCCGTCAATAGCGGCTTCGACAACCCATTTTCCGTAGGGATTGCCGCCTGCTGCTCCGGTCTGTTCGTACGTCGCCGTAGCATTTTGCAGCAGAATCGCACTCTCTTCAGTGGCTGAAATCGATTCATTCGACGCAGCTGCGTCCTGCGTTCCTCCGGTAGCGTCCTTGTCTAGATCTGTCTGTGGTGCAGGCATCGCTGGCAGAACTTTCACACTGAATTCCGACAATACAAAATTTCCATTGCCCGCCCGACCTGGTCCTTTGCTCGGCAATGAATCATCTGGCAACACCTCCAACCGGAACGCTGTAACATTCGGAGGTAGGTTAGAATAAGTAAGTTCATACGTGTCCGTTGCTGGGTTTTTGTCACTCACCAAAATCGCACCATCCGCCCGCAGCGTTAGTTTTGCCCCCTCCACAGACACCATCGAATCTGCTGTCAATCGCGTCCAAGGAATCTGAGTCTTTTCCCAGTTCACCTGCAGCGCAGCAAGTTCCCGGGTCTCGGTGGTGAGCATGATCTTGTGGGTGGCAATTTGCTGATCCACGGCAATGAGATCCGCCGCTTGCTGTGCACTGGGAACCTTCACAAATGGGCCCCATCCGCCGTCCGAATTCGCTCCGGAATACAGACCGCGTTCTTTAATGTCCGCAAAGAATGCTTCAAACCGATAAAAGTCGCGTGTGGTCAACGGATCGAATTTATGATCATGGCATTCGGCACATCCAAGCGTGATCCCCAGCCATGTGCCAGAGGCATTGCGAACTCTTTCGGCAATATACTTCGCCAAATATTCTTTATCTTGAACACCGCCTTCTGCACTCATCATTCCCAGTCGATTGTAGCCAGATGCAATCTGCTGCGATCGCGTCGGTTCTGGCAGCAGATCTCCTGCAAGCTGTTCGACAGTGAATTCATCAAACGGCATGTTGGCGTTAAACGATTCAATCACATATTGCCGAAATGGCGACACACTCATCATCTGATCTCCGTGATACCCCACGGTGTCGGCGTACCGCACAAGGTCCAGCCACCACATCGCCAGTCGTTCGCCAAAATGCGGAGACTTTAGCAATCGGTCAACGACATTTTCATATGCCCCCGGTGACTGGTCGGCCAGAAAATCCTCGACCTCTTGGGTTGTCGGCGGCAGTCCGATCAAATCGAAGCTGAGTCGTCGAATCAGTGTGATACGATCGGCTTCTGGGGCTGGCTGCAGTTTGTGCTCTGCCAGCGACTGCGCAATGTAGCCATCAATCCGGGCACTCGCTGAATCCCCAGCGTCAGCCGCATCTGCAATATTCGCGCGAATCGGACGGAATGCCCAGTGTCCCTCGTACTGACCTCCCTGCTCAATCCATTTGTTCAACAGCTGAATGTCACGTTCTGATAATGACTTTCCCGATTTCGTAGGCGGCATTTTTGTTTCTTCGTCTCTCGACGTCACGCGCTGAAACATTTCACTCTCGGCTGGCTTTCCGGGCACCAACGCCCCACCTGTGCCGTCGCTGCCAACCAATCCTTCCTGCGTATCCAGCCGCAGGTCCGCCTCGCGCTTATTCTTGTCCGGGCCGTGACAGAAGAAGCAATTCTCGGACAGCAGCGGACGAATGTCACGATTGAATTCGATCACGTCTGGAAGTGCAACCTCAGTAGCAGCAGCGTCTTGTGCCAGCGTCATGCCGGGCCTAGCCAACAATGATCCCGTAGCCACCATTCCGGCAAATGCGGCCACGAATAATCTTGAGTATTTGCGACGCATATTAAACCTCGATCAGGACTTCTTTAACCAAATTCAAAGAGAATCGGTCGAACGGTTGCTGGAGTTCAGCACCGCAAGGGAAGCGGTATTGCGGAAAATGTACGAAGGATCACCCTAGAGTTTCGCCGCAAGAGCCTGATCCGTCAACCGACCGATAGAACTCTTCATGTTTCGGGTGCCTCCTGTCAAGCCAACGTTGATAATCTTGTTTTCCTGAGAACATTTTTTGGTACCATCCGTCCCATCCTGAATCTGCTCAATGCCACTGATAGAATCTCTACAAAAACACCCTCAGAGGATAGCAAGTCCGGTGGTCCAGGATCCGAGGAGCACTTCAATTTTAGGTTTGCTGTTCCCGCCTTTAGGCACAGGCGCAAATCCAAATCTCTGGTCAAATCACATATAAAGAAAGAGTCAATCCGAAAACAAAGTGCCGCTGAAGATCCATCAGCGGATGCAGCACGTCAACTAGCGGATCGGAAAGCCGATGCGGCGAAGCACGACGCATTCATTGTGGTTCAACGACAAATTAAGTGCGCGTCGTAAGTTTCTGTCGGGGCAAGGGTTTACAGGAAGTGGCCAGTCGGTCTGATGAGCAGTGTTCAAATCTGACTTATCAGGAGATGCGAAATGACCACGCGAGAATTGGACAGTTCGATAGGCGTTTCAGGCTACGAACATCAGGCCTGTTGGCGAAAAGGCGGGATATTTCATATTCAGATGGAGGCACCGCAGTCGTGTCACAAGTGTCCGAAATGCGGCGACAGGAATGTGATTCATCGGGGAACGTTTGATCGGATGGTTC
>QWQG01000122.1 GCA_003670925.1 Planctomycetota bacterium
AGACAACGACCGCTCATCTATTCTATGTCAACTCCGTGGCAACCATGCAACATTACATGATTCGCATACTTTCTCTGCTTCGTGTCTTTGTGTCTTTGTGGTTCCATTCATTGGTTCCATTGTGAACCACAAAGACACGAAGACACAAAGGACGAAGAGCCCAATGGTGCCTGTTCATCGGTTCGCTGATCAGCATCATTATCTAAGGACCGGCGGACGCTCCGGAACCGGTTCGGCCGATCCCGTGTCTGTAAGTCCCCGCCGACAAAGCGGAAATTGGGCCGAATGGGCCTCGGAAAGGCGACTGGAGCATGCTTGAGAGGCCCGACCCATCCGCTGGCCATGAGTCATGGTATTCCAAAAACTCGACCGCCTCGAACTACAACCGCCGACAATCGCAGTGCCCAATGCAGGCGAGGCTGATCCCCTTCCGGTTCCATCAGACTGGGTAGGTTGGCGACAAAGTTGTGCCGTTCGGAACAGCGGAACAGCGGCAACGTACGCGCAAGAAGTTGACGCCTGCTTTGCAGGACAGTAAGGTGGTGTCAGGGGATTCCAGATGCAGCATCGCACGAAAGCTTAATTTGTCAGATCTTGATGTCCTGATCGTTGGCCAAGGTTTAGCAGGTTCATGCATGGCATGGGCACTCCACTGGGCAGGTCACCATGTGATCATCGTAGATCGCGGCGTAGATCTCACCGCGTCGCGCATCGCCGCTGGTTTGATCACCCCAGTCACCGGGCGGCGGATGGCCCCCACGCATGGATACCAAGAGAGCTACCGATCCGCGGCTACTTTTTATCGCCGGATCGAACGCGAATTGAATTGCCAGTTCCTTGCTGAAAAATCTGCGATCCGGCAATTTGTGAACGAAGAAGAACAGAGAACGTGCGCGCAGAAGCTTTGCAGGTCCGACGTTCGTTTTGCCATTCTCAAAGACGACGCGGGCCGAGCTACGGGCATCGAAATGCGTGACGCAGCCCGGCTGAATGTGCCTCGATTCCTTGATCAGACGCGGCAGTACTTCTCGTCGCTCGGACGCTACCAACAAGCGGAGCTGAATCCGGACACGGACATCGTAATCAATGACAGTGGGGTCTTCGTCACTCGGCTTAATCTTCGCAGTGCATGTGTCGTCTGGTGCCAAGGTTATCAGCCCAAGCGAAACCATTGGTTTCCAACAATTCCCGATGGCCCGGCAAAGGGCGAAATTCTGCGGGTGCAATTTTCGGACTACAGGGAAAGCCGAGTCCTGCACAAGGGTGTCTGGCTGGTGCCAGATGGCGACGAAGCATCTTTTCTTCTCGGAGCAACGTATGACCGAGTCAATCTGAACAACGAACCCACAACCGCCGGTCGAGAACAACTCTTAGCGGGCCTGAAACACATCACAGCGGAAATACCGATCGTCATTGATCACGTTGCCGCCATTCGCGCAGGGATGAAACGTCGCAAGCCGATTGTCGGCCCGCATCCTGACAGCGCCCGCGTGTTTGTCCTGAACGGACTTGGTTCGCGTGGTGCATTGCTAGCGCCAGTCGCAGCGCAGACGTTGACGGATCTGATCTCTGGGACAACACGCAGCAGCGCGCTGCAAGAAGTGATCGATGTCCTGCCCCGGAAGTCCGACACGGAACAGGGAGCCACAAACACTGTCCGGCCGAAATCACTGACGCAGCTTGCCCACAACGTCATTCGCAGAATCGTGCGGGCTGGCGACACCGTGATTGATGCCACTGCAGGCAACGGCCATGACACACAAATGCTGGCAACTCTCGTCGGTTCCACCGGTCGCACGATCGCGATTGATATCCAGCAATCAGCGATCGACAACACATCAAACCGCTTGGCCAAAGCCGGACTTATGGCAGACCTGCGCCTCGGCGATCATGCGAGCGAACTCCAGAAACTGCAGGCATCCGGACTTCTCGTCAAAGCGGTGATGTTCAACCTAGGATATTTGCCAGGCAGCGACAAACAGATCACAACGACAGCAAACTCGACTCGCGCCGCGATCCAGGTCGCCAGCGCCATCCTTTTGCCTGGGGGGGCTGTCACCATTATCGCCTACCGAGGCCACGCCGGAGGACTGGAAGAAGCCGCTATCGTGGAGCAATGGTTCGCCGAATTGCCGGCTGATCGCTTTGAAATATCGCGCATCGAAGGAGATCCAACTCAAGCCACATCCCCCGTATTGTTTGTCGTGCGGAAAGTATGAAATCAATGCAACCCGGGATAGTTATCAGGATGGGATCATCGAACCGATGAACAGACACCAGTGGGCTCCTCGCCCTTTGTGTCTTCGTGCCTTTGTGGTGCACAATGGAACCACAAAGACACGAAGCTAAGAAAGTATGAAATCAATGCAACCCGTTATTTCCATCACCCCATCGGGTCGAATTGTCTGTACGCCTGACATCCATACGCAGGACGATGCCATCCTCAGCATAGCGTTTGATAACTCAATCGCAGCGGAGTTGCTTGATGCGTTCAGAGCGTCAACGGCAAGCGGTTTATTACAATTGGCGGGTATTGACAGCAAGGTCCCGCTGCCACTGTCGTTTGTGTTTTGGCGCAACTGGGTGCAACGATTTTTGAAGGCGATCTCGCAACTGGATGATGAACGCTTCGCTGTGTTGGAGAAAGCGGCGAAGTCGGGCAAATCGGCTTCGAAGTCCACGAGCGGCGGGGCGAACATTGCGCCGCCCGATGAACTAGCGCTTGCCGTCTTGGTTGCCGACGCGCCGCCAATGCGAGGTCTGGAATTTCTGACGAACGAGTTGCTCAGGACACTGTGGACCGAGCTGCTCGCGGGATTTCTGCAACGTGCCCATGATACCGAAGGCGGCTGCCGCGGGGTGTTGCTGAAGTTGAATCCGGATGCGCACCTGCTGGGTCGGGTTACGTTTCACTTAGCCGAGAACAAGCGCGATCCTGACAAGCCGTTCGCGTTTCTGGCGACTTATGCCCATCGCTTGTCGGCAAAGTCGCAGGTGCAGCATCTGCCTCTCGGTGAAGCATTGCGCCAGTCCGCGGCGGAACGTGATCAGGCGAAACTGACCGAGTTGCTTGTTCCGGTGCGCGCGGCGGCAAGTCGCAGCGAGGTTGTGAGCGAGATGCTGACGTCGCGGGCCATCTTTCAGCCGCAGGCATGGTCGGTGTCGCAGGCGTATCGTTTTCTGAACGACGTCACCGTGATGGAAGAGGCAGGCCTGAGTGTCCGAGTCCCCGACTGGTGGAAATCACGCAGAGTCATGCGGCCACAGGTGCAGGTGCGCATCGGTGATCAGCGCGGCAGTGCGGTGGGGCTGGACAGTCTGTTGGATTTTTCAGCGAACCTTGCGGTGGATGGTACGCCGCTCACGGATGTAGAACGAAAGCAACTGTTGGCGGCGACCGATGGACTGACATTACTCCGCGGCAAATGGGTCGAAGTTGATCAGCAAAAACTGAAGCAGGCACTGGCACAATGGAACGAGTTGCAGCAGGAACACGCGGACGGCATTTCGTTTCTGGAAGGCATGCGGCTGCTCGCAGGAACGCAGTTGCAATCGTCCGAGTCCGTCGATGACGAAACACGGCAATGGTCGTCGGTTACGTCTGGCGCGTGGCTCGCGGAAATCCTGCGGCAGATCCGTGACCCACACGGCATCGTGGGCTGCGATCCAGGCATCGGTTTGCAAGCGACGCTGCGACCGTACCAGGCGGACGGCGTGCGCTGGCTGTGGTTCATGACGCAACTAGGACTTGGGGCGTGCCTTGCCGACGACATGGGACTTGGCAAAACGATTCAGGTGATTGATTTGATCCTGCAGTTGAAAGAAGCCGACCAAAGAACGAGCGCGATCAAGCATCGACGGGCGAGTTCAGGTGCTGGAGTCGCTCCGTTTCTGCTGATCGTTCCCGCGTCGCTGATTGGAAACTGGAAGCAGGAACTGGACAGATTCGCGCCGCAGCTGAAAGTGTTTCTGGCGCATCGATCGGAGTGTGACGCAGCAACTCTGGAAAAAGTGGCAAAAAAACCGACAACGGAATTGGCCCGATTTGATGTCGTGGTCACGACCTATACCCTGATTCGTCGTGCGACATGGCCCACGCACGTGCACTGGCGAATGGTTGTGCTGGACGAAGCGCAGGCGATCAAAAATGCCGGTTCTGCACAGTCAAAATCCGTGCGTAAACTGAAATCGTCCGGACGCATCGCCTTGACCGGGACGCCGGTGGAAAATCAGCTGGGTGATCTGTGGTCGTTGTTTGATTTCTGCGTGCCGGGCCTGCTGGGATCGGTGAAGCAATTTCGCGATTTCTTAAAGCAGATGACGAAACAGCAGGACTCTGGTGGTGTTTCGGCTCTGCGAAAACTGGTACGTCCCTATATTCTGCGGCGGATGAAGACTGATCCGAATATCGTGCCCGATCTACCGGACAAGACCGAAGTGAAAGTCGCATGCGGGCTGTCGAAGAAGCAGGCCGTGCTGTACGAACAACTGGTCGCCGACGTTGCGAAGCAACTGAAACAGGCCGACGGCATCAAGCGTCGCGGACTGGTACTGTCGATGCTCATGCGGCTGAAGCAGTTGTGCAATCATCCGGATCAGTTCTTGGACCAGAGAGCATTTGATCCTGCGGAAAGCGGCAAGTTTCAGAGCCTACGCAGCGTCTGCGAAGCGATCTGTGAGCGTCAGGAGAAGGTGCTGGTATTCACGCAGTTTCAATCCATGTGCGAACCGTTGTCTGAATTCCTTGCGGCGGAGTTTCGCAAGCCGGGTCTGGTGCTGCACGGTGGTGTGGCTGTTGCAAAGCGCCAAGGTCTCGTGAAGCAGTTTCAAGAACGAGATGACGTACCGTTTTTTATAATTTCTGTCAAAGCCGGTGGCACGGGACTGAACCTCACGGCTGCCTCCCATGTGATCCACTTCGACCGCTGGTGGAATCCCGCGGTAGAAAATCAAGCGACCGACCGCGCCTATCGTATCGGCCAGAAACGCAACGTGCTGGTTCATAAGTTCGTCTGCAAAGGAACTCTCGAAGAACGCATCGATCAGATGATCTGCGAAAAACAGGAGCTGGCTGAGAACGTACTCGGTGAAGGTAGTGAGACGCTACTGACAGAAATGAGCGATTCAGAATTGCTGAAATTCGTGGCCCTCGACGTCAGCCGGGCAACACTAGATGAATAAGCACTCTAGCCCCCTCATCCGGCCTGTCGGCCACCTTCTCCCCCTTGCCAAGAGGAGAAGTGACAGGTGATCGCGAATTCAAAAGCAACGGTTTGGCAGGGGTAAACGCAGTCGTCCGATTTAGACTTCGAGGAACGCGTTTCTCTCATCAACTTGTGCTGCAATTCGACACGCGGCACAATCTTCATTTGTCATCTTTTTTTACTGGAGTCACAACAATGCGCCGCCTCGATACCTGCGCTGCAGGCCGGATCCAACTGATCTTGTGCTTTATGGCAACGTGCGGCTGCGATCAGGTAGGGTCTGTGGTAGATGACGTAAAATCCACTGTGACGACAACGGCTCAACCTTCAATAACTTCTTCAAGGCAGCCTGTCGCTCTGCCGACTCCGCTGCCGCCAACCCCCGAACAATTGTTGGCGGAGTTTAACAGTCTGGGTGGCCCACAGATCACAGACGCGGCATTGGCCCGAGTCACCTCGCGGCCCGAAGCGGCGTCAAGTATCACAGCACTACAACTTGTCAATGAACAGATAACACGCACAGGACTGGCACACCTTGCCGCGATGGAGAATCTGACGTCTCTCGAGATTAAAATCTCGACACTGCTTCCGGAGGATCTTTCCGCGCTGGGCCAAGTCACTTCCCTCAAGGTGCTACGGATCGCAGGGACAAATACAAATGATGTCGTCATGGAGAATCTGACAACCTTGTCTAAGTTGGAATCTCTCGATCTTTCACACACGGCCATCAGCGCGGCAGCTGGGACATCGTTGAGTCGGTTGACGCATCTACGAGTTTTGAATTTGGCATCAACGCTCGCCGACGATGCGACGATCGCTGCGATCTCATCACTCCCGCTCATCGATCTGATGTTGTCGCGAACGCGAATATCCAATGCATCGTTGGCCACGATTCGGCAGTTTCAATCGCTGGAGTCCCTGCAAGTCCCGTTCTGTGCGGTGACCGGTGCAGGTTTTGAGGGATACGGCGCGTGCGGACTCAAAGTCCTTAATGTAGGTGAGACTTCTTTTGGAATCGAAGGTTTTAGCAACATCAAAGGCATGAAATCACTCGAAAATCTCAACGTGTATCAATGCGGTCTGGTCGAACACCTCGCAGCAAATGTCTTCAGGACATTCCCCAACCTCAAGGTTCTAAATGCCGGCAATAACGTTCTCACCAATGCAGGCATGGATGTGTTTTTTAAGGGGCATAAGTCACTGGAAGAACTGCACTTGGCTGGCAATAAGGGGATTTCCGACCAAGGTCTAGCTGCCCTAGTCGCCGTGAAGACGCTGCGTATCGTGGACGTTCACGATACCGGCTGCACGGCCAATGGAGCAACTGCGTTGAAGGCGAAACTACCGGACTGCAAGATTATCATCTCCGGCGGAACTTTTTGAATTTCAAGGGCATGCGGCAACGGCTAGCTACCTCGGCATTTTCTGGCTCTGCCCTGTTTTCGCCGCCTCGTAAATGGCGAGGATAATTTCTACGCTGCGGCGACCTTCTGCTCCATCGACTTTCGCGCTGCGACCGGCCTGAATCGATTCCACAAAATCCTGCAGTTGCAACTGATGGCCGACGAACGAAATCGCCTTCGGATCGGATGCGCCACCTGAAGACACGGAACTCACCCCCAGCTTTGATCGGATCTCCGCGTCTGTTATTTGTTCGTCCGCAAATTCCCACCGGAGGACGGAATCCTGTTCGATGATGACTGTCCCACGACTGCCGTGGATCTCCGTCTTCTTCAGCAACCCCGGCCATGCGGCTGTGGTCGCTTCCATGACGCCGATCGCTCCGTTGGCAAACTTTAGACAGGCGACGCCGACATCTTCGACTTCAATCCGCTCATGTGCCAGCGTGCTGGTAAACCCCGCGATCTCTGAGACATCGCCCATGAGCCAGCACAACAGATCGACATTGTGAATGGCCTGATTCATAAAAGCTCCGCCGCCATCCAGAGCCCACGTACCACGCCAGCCGCCGCCGTCGTAATATTCCTGCGTCCGCCACCATTTGACATACGTGTCGCCCAGAGTCAGTCGTCCGAATCGCCCGGCATCGATCGCATCCTTCAACGCAAGGTTGGCTGGACTAAACCGCGACGGAAAAATTGTGCACAGCTTCACGCCATGCTGTTCACAAGCATTGATAATGTCGTCACAGCGTTGCAGACTAATCTCCAGCGGCTTTTCGACAATCACATGCCGCCCCGCCTTTGCTGCGGCGATTGCCGGATCCCGGTGCGCGCCGCTTGGCGTACAGATAGTGACAATCCCGACTTGCGGATCAGCCAGCAGTTCATCCAGAGTTGAATACGCTTGGCAGCCATACTCCTGCGCGAACGCGTTCGCCTTATCCGCGTTCTGATTAAAGCAGCCCACGACGCGCCCGTCCGGCATCGCCTGAATGGCCTTGGCATGGAAGTGCGCGATCATCCCAGTGCCGACAATTCCGAATCCCGTACTCATCAAGTTTGCTCCCCCTGCTTTGGAAAATCGCAGCGTGAGGACACACCTTACTTGCGCGCTGCAATCGTCGCTAGTGATGACTGCACCAGACGGCGAGATTGGATCGTGCGTTGGATCGCGTTGCGAAAAGGACCAGCATCGCAGACGCCAGCCATGCGTAAAATTGTCTGACCATTAGCGGCTTTCAGGCAGATGTCGGATGAGCGGAAAAATGCCTGGCCCGGACGCTGATCCAACTCCACATCCGCAATATCATTCAGATCAACCACGGCGGTTCGCTGAGTCCCCAATGATGACCAGACTTGAACACTGCGGTTCGTCAAAATGTAGCGTGCCCCGAACGGCCGGTTCAACAGAAATAGCAACATTCCAAGGGGCGCTAGTGGTAATCCGAACACCAGATACGATAGCTTAACACCGCAGATGCTGACCGGAATACTGTCCATCAACTTCCCAATAAGACAGCCTATTCCGCTGGCCGCAACCGACGGAAACTCCGTCATAATCCGTGCTTCTGAAGTCGGACTCACACCTGCAATCGCCTGCACTGACATAATTCAATCGTCCGAAGAATGGATCACGGCCAGAAACTTTCGAAGCCGAATCATACCGAAACTGCTGACTCCGCCACCCGAAAAGCTATCACCATGATCCCAAGATTTCCATTCCAGCCCAAAATCACCCCGTTCATTTCGTTCCTTTGAGAAGCCGAAAGGCCGCGCGCTGCACTTTCGGCCCGCCAAACGCCACGATTTCGCGCCGCCGTTGACATGAACTGCTCGGCATACGAAAGTCAAATCCTCGTACAAAGGGGCGACGCTTTGACCTGCGTCACTTGGGCATTTGTCAAGCCGGGAGTCCGCGCGCGGTTGACATCGACGGGGTGCATCAGGTTGCTGACGTCGGTAATATGCACCGGGTTGAACGCGGACGTCAGGAGTACATGACATACTTCGTGCGCGGTGCAAAAGTTGCTGGCTCGTTTGGCGACAATGCAGGCCGGGCGATTTTTCATGTGACCACCACAGCCATTGAGCGACTGTGAAAATCGATCGATGAAAAAGACAAGGATTTCGTGCGACGGAACGGGGCCGCCTAACTGCTGCAATTCAGCAAATTCTCCACGTTCGATGTCCCAGTTGCAGGTACCATCGATCTGCTGAAAGCGATCCGCTTCTGCCGTACTGAGGGCTAAACTGTTTCCGGAGCCATATTCGACTTTGATCCCAAACTGAGCGTAGACCGCCTGAGTGCTCGACAGAATTGTGTTGAACGGAACGTCCGTTAGAGTCAGACTGCGAAAGTGAAGGCGAATCCGGTGAGTGAAATCATGACTGGGTGCCGGCATTCCCAGCGCCGCGCGTGTCATTGGCCCTAAGATTCCGTCCGACGTCAGGCCAGCCTGTCGCTGAAACGCAACGACCGCATTCCTCGTCATCGGCCCGAAGATTCCGTCCGCACTTAAACCCGGTCGCGGAAAAAGCTGACGATTCAATTCCCGCTGCAGCGTAACGACTTCAGGCCCACGACTCCCCTCGAATAAATTTGCCATGACTTACCCCTTCTTCACCTGACCCTGCAAACTGAATAGATCCTCCGGATCTTGTTTTCAGACGTTTCGCTGCAGAGTTGTGTAAAATCTACAGAGTTTACAAACAAAGGTGTCTAATATTCGGTACCGAGCTTCAGCAGCCATGCATTTTTGACATCGCTTCATGCGTGGTTGAACCTGACTTCGCGAGTACAAACAGATCCAGAAATGTGAGATCGAGCAGTTCTGCAGGCAGCAACTCAGACGTTTGTTCTGGACCGGGGTCCGGCTCTAGGTTCATCAAGTCGAATCCTGAATTGGTCTTGGGAAGTTCCTGCATCCGTGCGTTAAGGGCAGGGGCAGCGGCTGCGTGCGTTTGGGAAGACACGTTCAGTTCTGAGTCTGAAACGTCGTCAACGGCACGGTGTGTCAGGCGGCCTGACTGGATCTGGTTTGTCCTCATAGTTGGAATCGCCTGCGTGCGATCGGCGACCGGTGCAATTTTTGAAGTCCGTGGCAGGCTCGCGGCGTGCGGGAGACTTGCAGTCGTCAACCCGGTCGCGTTTGTCGTCACAAAACTGGAACAGTTGGCTTGCAACTGAGTCCATGTCAGAGGGGTTGGATGCAAAACGCCCCACGGATTGTGTAGCGTAAAAGTGTCCGTGGACGAGTTATACTCAGTGACGAGGTAGGCGTGTTGTCCATAAAGTCCGCCTGTGGATGCGTTCGCGCGAGTTCCCACCGTTACCGCCTCATGTGCCGTTAATGCATTGACCAGAGTCAGCTTACTGCTGTTTAGGAAAGAACGGTCTGTCGAATTGTGTCCTAGGATCTGCGCATTGACGTTCGACATCCAGCCGCCTTCAATGGCGGAGTATCGATTCGTGCCATCGCGACCTTCGTTGCCGGTCTCGTTCCATTGTGCGTATGCCTTTTCTGCAAGCGCGATCCACAGCGTAGTCGCGGTGGAGGAAATGCTCTGACCATAGCCCGAGAGACCGAGCGTGCCGTTGGCATAAGCAGGTAGTCGCCGATTCACCGTGACATAGTCGACTTTTGACGTTCCAGCACCGACACCGTAGCAGAACCGGACGGTATACGTCCCATCTCCGTTATCAGTGAAGATATCACGGACGCTATTTGGGGAGTTGTCAGCGATGGCTGCAACCGCTGCAATGAAGTAACAGTCACCTAGGCGTCCCTGCCGCGCGTCTCGGCGCGATGGGCTGCCATTGAATAGATTCCCGATCGTAGTCTGATACGTCAAGCTGGCGTTTCCAATCTGCGGTTCGTCGGCTCCAAGGAACCACTTGTCAACGAGATTGTTGAGCAGAGTTGCCGAACTTCCGGCTGACAGATTGCCCGCAGTCTTTCCCTGAAACATGCGATTTGCCAGATTGGTTCCTACGACGTCACTCGCAAGCTCACGAACATAGCCTGGAATGCTGAATGGCGTCGTCGCCGAAACGAGAAATCGGAGGTCTGTCAGCTCCGTTGCATTCACGGTTCCATCGTTGCCTCCACTACGCAGAATCTGCATCATTTCCGCACGATCAATTTTCTGGTCCGCGTAAAAGGTGTTGACTAGATCTGCGAGGGCCGGGTCGGTTAATCCCGGCGGAGCCACCGGAGCCGTTACTTCGACACTCATGGTCTCCGTCAGCGTTGCTGTGCGGGCACCAATCGAAAAGCTCCCGGCCTGATTGCCGGTGGTAAAGATGCCTTTGGTGCTGATTGTGCCGCCCGTTGCGTTCCAAGTGACAGTCGGTTGAGTAAATAACGGCAGCCCGAACTGATCCACGGTCTGGGCTAAGATCTGGCGTGGTGTCCCAAAAGTGATCACCAGACTTCCCGGAGTTAACGTGAGCCTTTTCGCGTCCTGCTCGACCGTCATTTTGAGGTTAAAAACTAAACGCCCTGATGTCGCGTTAACAGCGTAAGTACCCGCCTTATTGAACGTAAAATCGGCCGTGTTTCCGCTGGAATTAAGCGTCGCCTGACCACCGACTGGATTTTTCGCGACGGTCCAACTGCAAGAGACCTGCTCCACCAGCGGAGCACCAAACTGGTCTAGGGCGATTGCCGACAGTTGCTGGCTGGTGCTTCTGACGATCAGACCGCTGCCAGTCACCGTTTGTCCGCCTCCAGTTTTCACACCGATCTTCGCGAACGTCTGCACGACGTTGAATTGAAGTGTATCGGATGACAAAACGGTACCCGTGTTTTGGACGGTAACACGCACGAGATAAGTTCCCGCACAACTAAAAGACAGCGTGTTGACTTTGGCGGTGTTCGTTGCATTCTTCGCGAAAGACACGGCTCCGCCTGTGGGAGTTTCAACGACCTTCCACTCATAGCGATAGACGGATAAATTTCCGGTGGATGGGACCACGGAAACAGTTGCCGAGCGTTCACGAATCTCAATGCTCGGCAGGACGTTTTGACTGCTAGACGGCGTTGATGATCCAAGCACGATCGGAACCATTGCCTCCCTCGGTCCTGAGACCAGAGGATGTGTGTTGACCGAATTCACCGACAGTAACAACCGGAGTTCAAGTGCCTCAAGCACTCCAAGGGAACTCTGCCTTGAAAGGTGTTGCCTACGACGCGGCCCAAAGTGTGACATACCTATTCAACTCCAGCGAAAGAGACGTGGTGAGTGAGGAATCAAGCTGACCCGCATGACGATTGCCGCGAATGCAGGCGGATATTTTTCCGCACGGAATGAGCGCATGCCAATGCGATTTCCGTTTCGGTCGATCATCAGGAAAGATAAGTCCGAAATTCCGACTGAGCGTTCGACGGGCACGATCTCGCAACGGATTTGGGCACCGCACGTCACGCGTATCAACGCGCAGCATTTGGGCATCGTTCGAAGTGTTTGCGCAGCATGACCACGCCAAACAAGGGCTTGAATGCAATGCCTGTCAGTGAGGCGACTCACCGATCTGTGCGGGAGGAATCCCGCATGCCGACACCTGCCGGATTTTTGGCTCGCAGCAATCGTCCGGTCACGTCACAGAATTGCGCTGCCATTCCATGGTGAGCACGATTTGTTTAGCGATCGCATGCGCGACGAGGGGCACAACCGCATTCCCGAATTGTTTGTAAGCGCGTGTGTCGGAGACGACTTGGTTGCGGATCAGTTCCTCGGGAAATCCCATCAGCCGCCCGGCTTCCAGCGGCATGAGGCGGCGGGGGTTCTTGCCGTCGTGTTGTGGAATCAGAATTTCCGCACCGTCCTTGTAATAACGAGCGCTCAACGTGCGGCTGATACCATCCAGCGGCGCAAGTCCATATCCAAAACCATTTCCCTTCGCTTCGTGCTTGGCGCGATAGTCCTGCAGGTATTGCCACAATAGATCCGAAAGCGTGTAACGTGCCGGAATCGAGTTATCTGGTTCTAGCACGTCACGAAACTTCGGCCCGGGCTTAGGCGGCGACTGCGGGAATTCAAACGGCGGTTCATCGCCATAGAGATCGCGGCGGAATGCCACGATGAAGATTCGCTCCCGATGTTGCGGCACATAATGCTGCGCATCAATGGTCTGCGCAAAGACCGTATAGTCCAGCTCCTCCAGTGTCTGCAAAATGGTCTTCCACGTATTGCCGCGATCATGGGATCGCAGATTCTTGACGTTTTCGAGCAGCAGGACGGCAGGACGTCGGGCTTCGATCAGCGTCGCCAACTTAAAAAAGAGTGTGCCTTGCGTCTTGTCTTTAAAGCCATGTTCACGCCCTAGGCTTTTTTTCTTGGAAACGCCAGCGATGGAAAATGGCTGACATGGGAATCCAGCAGCTAGCAGTTCATGTTCCGGAACATCCTGACCATCTACAAAATCATTGATGTCGCCTACCGGTGCTTCACCGAACCATGCAGCGTACGTCTTCTGAGCATAGGGATCAATCTCGCAGGAAAATACGCAACGACCACCAGCTTTCTCGAGGCCAATCCGCAACCCGCCGATGCCGGCAAACAGGTCGATAAAACGAAAATCTAGCAGTCCAACGCCTGCCTTGTCAGCGTTGGATGCGTCGGAATGTTTGGGTGGCTTCGAAACCGAAGCGAAAAAAGGCAGTGTCTGTTGTTTCCGGTTTTGCATAGTTAGTTCCAGCGCCATGGCGGGGGCGGATGCTACGGGCCAGGGACATAAACGGCAAACGAGTGGGTCCTCCAAGAATTGTGCGAACGCCTTCTGGGTGACCAAAATCCTCGTAGACACCGCTTTGAATTTGATCCACACTCTTGCGTGGCACAGCTGTGTTCTTGTGATGCGGTGGGCGGCAACAGCAGCGATAAGCGGTCTGACGCAAGTGCCCAGCAACAGGCGTTTCGCTTCTCGGCGGATTCGGAAGAATTCGCAACCGAAGCCTTACGACCCCTGCGCAATCCATTGATCCGTGACTAAAAATGCCCCTGGCAACCAAGAATTGTAAACAACATGGCGAAACAAAAATTGATAATCGTCATCGTCGGTGGCGTTGCAGGTGGCGCGTCTGCGGCGACGAGGGCTCGGCGGTGCAACGAACAGGCAGACATCATTCTGCTAGAGAAGGACGAGGATGTTTCATTCGCGAACTGTGGCATGCCGTATCACATCGGCGGTGAGATTCCAGATCGCAGTAAATTGCTGGTGGCGACGAAAGAACTTCTGGAACGCCGATTTCGACTCGACGTACGGACGCAAAGTGAAGCCGTGCGCATTGATCGCCAGGCAAAAAACGTGATTGTACGTCGAGTCAAAGATGGCAGTGAATACGCGCAACCGTACGACAAACTCATTCTTTCCCCCGGTGCCGCACCGTTCGTGCCGACGATGGACGGCACTGACGCCAAAGGTGTCTTCACACTTCGGAATATCGCCGACATGGATCGAATTCGCGCGGCAGTGGATCAGGCTCCTCCAACAGCTCGCCATGCCGTTGTTATCGGAGCCGGCTTTATTGGATTAGAAATGGTTGAGCAGCTGGTGGGACGCGGGTTTGCTGTCTCATTGGCGGAGTTGCAGCCTCAGATCTTGCCGCCGATGGATCCGGAAATGGTCGCGCCGCTCCAGGATGACATGCGAAGTCGCGGTGTGACTCTGGAACTTGGCAGCGGCATTCGTGGGATTACGACAGATCCTGCCGGAAATGCCACCGGAGTCGAATTGCTGAATGGTAAGACACTGGCGGGCTCACTCATCATTCTCGGCATGGGCGTGCGTCCGAACACGCGGCTGGCGATTGAAGCGGGTCTGGAGATCGGCAAAACTGGTGGCATCGCGACGAATACGTACTGTCAGTCATCTGATCCGGACATCTATGCGGTCGGTGATGCGGCGGAATATCTGACGGCACCGCTCGGCCAATCGATGCGCGTGGCTCTCGCTGGCCCCGCGAATCGCGCGGGACGTCTGGCCGGTCAACATGCAGCGACAGGCACATCGGCAAAGATGGCGGCCGTTCTGGGCACCGCGATCGTGCGCGTGTTCGAGTATGCTGTCGGAATGACAGGGTTATCGGCCAAGGCCGCGACGCGGGCGGGACTCCGGTTTCGCTGCGTGACGGTCGTGGCAGGCCAACACGCGGGTTACTTTCCCGGCGCTACACCTATCACGCTGAAGCTGATCTATGCTGCCGACGATGGTCGTGTGCTGGGGGCTCAGGCGATTGGCAAGGACGGGGTCGATAAGCGCATCGACGTGATTGCGACGGCCATGGCGTTCAACGCGACAGTCCGCGAGCTTGCTGGCTTGGATCTGTCCTACGCACCGCCGTACGGATCGGCGAAAGATCCAGTCCATCAAGCAGCCTTTGCTGCGTGCAATCAACTGGACGGACTGGGGGATCTACTGGACCCGGACGCGGACTTGTCAGGATATCAGGTGGTCGATGTTCGCACGGCGGCGGAAATTACCAAAGCCCCTTTGACCGGATGCACCGCCGTGATCGCCATTCCCGTGGATGAACTGCGTGAGCGATTGCACGAACTCGATGCGTCGCAGCCGACTGTCGTCAGTTGCGGCGTCGGACTGCGCGGTCATGTGGCGCAAAGAATTTTGAAGCAACATGGCTTTGCTTCAGTCGCAAATCTCTCCGGAGGTGCCACACTGCGACGCCGGGCTGTGCAGTGAACGCTGCATCAAACCCTCAAATCCATGATCGTAAAGTCATCATCCAGCACCGTGCCTCCTTTGAGATTGCGCACGTAGTGAATCAGGCGGTCCAGGATATAGTCGGCTGTGTCGTCAGACTGTGAGATGAATTGCATGAATTCGCGAAACGTCCACATTCCACCGTCCTGCTTGTGGATTTCGAATGCGCCGTCACTGAACAGGAAGAGCCGCGAGTTTGGTGGAATCACCATTTCCTGCTGCTCAAATTCGTCCAGCTCAAACATTCCGACGCCGGGGTTTTGTGATTCCAATTCAATCGGAGCACCCGCACCGCCACGAAACAACAACACCGATGGATGCCCGCCGCCACTCCATGTCAGCTTGCGCGTTTCGTGTTCAAACACGCCGTACCACATCGTGAACGTTCGGCCTTCCTGCTCCTCCATCGGAAAACTTCGATTCAGAGCTGCGAGCACCTGAGCGGGATTCGCGAGGTCTGCTCCCGCCACAGCTCGGCTACGCAGGACGTTGCAGACCGACACGCCCAGAAGGGCAGACGCAAGGCCGTGGCCCGTCACATCCAGCATGAAGAAAGCAAACCGTTTTTCGTCGAGCGGAAAGTAACCCATTGAGTCACCGCCAAGCTCGGCGCTGGGGATGAACCGCCAGTCGATCTTGATCGGTGTTTCAATCGGCGCAGGAATCAGCGATGCGACATAGCGGGCACCTGTTTCCATTTCGTGTGCCATGCGATTTTCGCTGACCTCCAACGCGGCAAATGCCGCATTGCGTTCCAGTAGATTGACAAAAGCCTGCGAGTGATAACGAACACGAGCGATCAATTCGAGTTTGTCCGGCAACTTGACGACGTAATCATTCGCACCCAAGCTAAAGGCGTTTGCTTTGACAACCGGATCTTCAGTCGCAGAAAGCACGACAATCGGAGTATTTCGCGTGGCGTGGCACGCCCGGTAGAAGCGAACCAGTGACAGCCCGTCGATGTCGGGCATGACAAGGTCCTGCAGGATAACAGTCGGATTCAGGGCAATCGCTTTATCCAGAGCCTCAAATGGATCTGGGCAGAAATGAAACTCAATATCGGACTGCTCGGCCAGCATTTCGCGCACAGCCGCCCCGACGATCAATTGGTCATCGACAAGTAGCACAACCGCTTTCCGCGACACAGTTTTTGACACTAACCCAGAAGATGCTTGCATGGCTTGCTCAATATTGTGAAAAAAAATGTGGACGCAGCAGATTAAGTTCTACGCGGGATAATTGGTATAATCGGGTGATGTTCAAATGAAACGTCGACTTATTGGACCCACAGGGGGGAAATAACGACTGTTACGATTATTGTGAGTTAGTTTAGGCAACACAAGAGACTTGTAACGGCGACATTCAGGATTCGATCAACCTAGAAAGGCAGAATGTGCAATGAGCTCCGTGGGAAATGATTTAATGCTGGATCTGTTTCGCTCGGAAGTGGAATCACATTCTGAACTTCTTTCAAATTCGCTGCTGCGTTTGGAACGTGATCCGTCGGACACCAGTGTCTATGATTCAATGATGCGATCCGCTCATTCGATCAAAGGTGCGGCTCGAATTGTGCGTGTGAAAGCAGCCGTTGAAGTGGCCCATGTTATGGAAGACTGCTTCGTTGCTGCGCAAAGGGGCGAGTTACAGATCAAGCCGTCGGATTTCGATCTGCTCCTCCGGAGTGTCGACTTGCTCAGTCGCATCTCCGAGGCAACGAAGGAAGGGGAATCGCAGCTTCGCGAACTGTCCGACGACGTTCATAACTGTGTTGCGCAACTCACAGGCCTGCGCGAGGGTCGGCCGCATGCGGCCCCGATCTCGGCCCCGATCTCGGCCCCGATCTCGCCGCCGGTCATTGCTGTCGCAGAAAGAATCGACTCGCCACTTCACCCTAGCGCGTCAGAGTTGTCAAAAGCTGTGGCAAAGCATCAGACGCCGTGTCTCGTGATCGAGTGCGGCAGTTTGCTGGATGAGAAAGATGCAGAGCGACTCCGTCAACTTCTGCTTCGTGAATTGAATCCAACTATCTCAGAGGTACGGTTTGATCTTTCAAAAACGCTCGACATCGATGCGGTTGGCTTGGCATTTCTTGCTGCGGCTAGGTTGCATGTGAAGCAAAATTCTTCTGCACAACTGAGTTTTTTGCCGGTTTCTGACACGATGCAATTTGTCCTGCGAGTTTCCGGGATTACGCAACCATGAACGACACTCACTCGGAGTTCATCGTTGTCTCACGAGAACACCTCACCGTGTTCGAGCAATCGCTGCTGTCTCTGGAAAAAGCCGCGAGTGGCAATGAATCACGCTCCCTGATTGAGCATGGATTGCGCGCGGTGCATTCGATGAAAGGTGATTCCGGATTTCTGGGTTTCACCACGATTCGCCAATTGGCGCATGCCATGGAAAGCCTGCTAGAAGATTATCGCGACGGCGCTCGATTGCCATCGACGGAAATCGTCGAAGCGCTGCTGGCAGCTCGTGATCAACTCGCCGCCTTGGTGGAAGATTTAGATCAGAATCAGCAGGCAGCGGTCGATGATCTGACTCGCCGACTGCTCAGCCTCGAAGGAACAATGTCGCACGCCATTCCGTTGAACATCAATCTGCGGGACTGGCAGACTCAGCACAGCGGAAGTCCGCTGGCTGATCTGTTCGCACGCTTGGACGCCTTTGGAATTGTTGAAAACCCGCAGATCATCGGCCTGCCTGATCCGTCCGCGTTTGGTTCAGAAACCTGGACTAAAAATTGCAACGTCAACTTTTCGGGCGTGTTGATTACGAAGGCCTCTCCGAATGAGATTGCCGTGTTAGTGGGCGTTCAGCAGCCCCCTCCTTTTCTCACGTCAGATGGCTTCGAACGGCGTGTTGATCTTGGTGAATGGCAAACCGAGCATAAACTGTCACTCGTAGAATTGTTCCATGAGCTTACACAAGCCGGTGAGATCTTCGATCAGCATTTGAAGTATTCCCCGACCGATTTGACCATGGGACTTCCGACGGAGCCAATCATTTGGCAGGGACGTTACCGTGCTGCTCAGCCCGTCGCGCCTCCTGAGACGACTGATATGGTGACACTTCAAGACTCTGCTGGAACGCCGCAGCCACGACCGGAGTCACCCGTAAAGAAGGCGCACATCAGCAACGGTAGCACAGCCGATAAAGACCGTCCAGCCTCCCCCAAAACAGCTGCAACTCCAGACACCGAGAGACTGCGATCGCTGCGCATCAACGTCGAATTGCTCGATCGGTTGATGAATCTGATTGGTGAGTTGACCCTGATTCGTAATCAGACACAAGTTGCGTTTTCAGAGCAGGAGGGAGAATCTCGGAACCTGATTCAGCGTTTGAACAGTGTCACGTCGGAACTCCAAGGCACAGTGCTTCAGACGCGGATGCAGCCGGTTGGAAATCTCTTCGGTCGATTTCCGCGGATGGTGCGTGATCTTGCACGGCAGCTGGGCAAGGAAGTGGAAGTCATTACGATTGGCCAAGATGTGGAACTCGACAAAACCGTGATTGAACGGCTGTCAGATCCCCTGACGCATCTCATTCGCAACAGCATTGATCACGGACTGGAGTCACCTGAGGCGCGGGAAGCCGTTGGTAAATCGCGGATCGGTCAGATCGTCTTGTCCGCCACGCCGACCGACGGGCAAGTCTGCATTGAAATTCGGGACGACGGGCGCGGAATTGATCCTGTGGCCGTAAAAGCGAAAGCCGCAGCCATGGGTCTGCGAACAGAGTCCGAACTAGAACGGATGAGCAATCGCGAATTGTTCTCGCTGATCCTGCTTCCCGGCTTTTCGACGGCCAAGCAGGTGACGGACGTTTCCGGCCGCGGAGTCGGCATGGATGTCGTAAAAACTAACATCGACGAACTGGAAGGGCATCTGACAATTGATTCCAAGCTGGGCCACGGAACGTCGATGAATCTGCGCGTACCGCTGACTCTGGCGATCGTCCCCTGCCTTATTGTGACAGTTGGCAATGACCGTTTTGCGTTGGCTCAGCGTGAACTCGAGGAGATTGTTTGTCTGCATCCCGGCGGCAAACGGAAGCTGGAACACGCTTTTGACACGGAAGTCTTTCGCCTGCGAGATTCTCTGCTTCCCGTGATTCGGTTTTCCGAAATTCTTGCACGTTCGCAGCCGTTTTCTGCTGACGACAAAGCCGAGATCCTTGCCAAATATCCGCCTGCAGAACGAGATCCGGCAAAGATTGAATACATCCTCGTGCTGCGTTCCAACGGGAAGCGATTTGGACTGCTCGTTGATCAAGTTCAGGGCCGCGAGGAAATTGTGGTCAAGCCCATCCATGCGGCGATGAGAAAGGTAACCATTTTTTCGGGCGCTACCTTGATGGGCGACGGACGAGTTGCCTTGATTGCAAATGCCGTCGGCATCATCGAACACGCACGCTGCTTTGCGGCGATGGCCGATGATGTGCCACAGTCGATCCCTCGCAATCCTCATGAAGTGCACCGCGTGCTGCTGTTTGAATACGGTGCCAATGAACAATACGCATTGCCCCTCGTGCAGGTGCGTCGCGTTGAATTACTCGACATGAACCGCGTCGAGCGAATTGGCGCACAAGAGTTTGTCACGCTCGACGGAGTTTCCACTCGAATCCTGCGGCTGAATGAGTTCATGGACGTGTCGCAGTGTGAAGAATCGCCGACTATGTTCCTCATCCTCCCGCGCTTTGTGCCTGAACCCATGGGAATTCTTGCTCAGCGTATTATCGACACAGAGTCGCTCGCGATTGACCTGCAGACGAGCGGTAACATCCGTGGGGTCCTCGGGACTGCTATCGTGCGCTCGCGACTGTCACTCTTTCTTGATGTGCAGCAAATTCGCGAGTCTGTGGTTGGAGTCACAGCGGACGCGAGTGGTGTCGGTGAGCCTTCTGGGATCACGGCGGCAAACGACAAATGGCGGAGCACGTCCCCTCGATTCAAAGCAAAACAGCGAATTTTGCTAGTTGATGATACACCTTTCTTTCGCGAGATCGTCAAGCGATATCTTTCCGCTGAAAATGTGGAGATCGTCACCGGCGTCGATGGTCGGGATGGGCTGGAATTACTGGCGAGCCAAGATTTTGATCTTGTCGTCTCCGACATCGAAATGCCAAACATGAACGGCTGGGAGTTCTGTAAGACAGCTCGAGAAAAAGGCTATCGGATGCCGTTTGTCGCGCTGACGTCGCTGGCGAAAAACGAATATGAGCAGAAGGCCATGGCCTGTGGGTTCGACGACTTTGAAGAGAAACTTGATCACGATCGTCTGCAGCAAAAGGTACTTCATTGGCTGCAGCGGAGTCTAGAAATGCAGGTGCCGCAATGAGCGACAATGTCACCTTATATTGCACATTCCTGTCGGCCGGTCGTCTTTTCGGCGTGCCAGTCTTGGATGTCAAGGAAGTCACCGCAGAAAAGCGGTTCACCGGCATTCCCCATGCGCCGCAGGAAGTCCTTGGCCTTGTCAACATTCGCGGTCACATCTTTCTGGCTCTGAATCTGGCAACACTGCTGGCCGTGCGGAATCACCCTACGCCTGCGGATGCCCAGTTCGTCATTTTCAAATCATCAGTCGGCCCTGCGTTTGGAATCGTTGTCGATCAGGTCGGCGACATAGTGTCCGTGTCGGACAAGCAGACGGAAGCCTTGGCGAATGGCGAACAGATGCAACTGCATTTCAGCGACCGATCTTCGCTGGTCGCATCCGTAGGCAAACTGGACGGCCAGATTTTGATTATCCTAGATCCACGCAAGTTCTTGGCGTGTGTGGAGCATTCGCGTGGAGCCCTTGACAATGTGTGATAGCTCAATCATCACGGATAGCGTTTGCCATGTTGGTGATGCATGCCCGTCGCTCCACTGACGTAATCCTTAACACGTGTGGTTAGCGTTTCCGTTTTCCCTCGTCATTAAAATAATTCCCCCTAAATCTGTCAATGAAAAGTGTCACTATGAAAAATGCTAAACTGAGCAGCAAACTGATATGCCTAACTATCGTGTTGCTTTTGCTTACGATCCTGATCGCGTACGTCGGTGTGAATCAGCTCGGCACACTCGATGTTCAGGTTCAGCAGCTTGGAGGTCCGACGTTGCAGAGCGTGATCTCGGCAGGGGAAATCCGGTCGAAGCTCTTGATGGCTATTCGCGCGCAGAAAAATGCGGTTATCTCACCAACGGATGAGGAGTCCCTCGTGCAAGCAGAACTTTCTCGAAAATACATGACGGAGATCAGTCAGGAGCTTCGCACGCTGGCAGCCTTAATTAGTGACGCAAAGCAAAAGAGCATCCTTGATTCTTTCGGAGAGTCATTCGGAGATTTTCGTAAAGTTAACGAAGAGATATTGGATTTGGCTCTGCAAAACAGCATTGTCAAGGCGACAAATGAGCTGTTCGGAAAGACTTACGATGCGACACACAGGACACTAGAAACGCTTCAAATGATAGAAGTCGCGTTCAGGGCCAAAGAGCCGCGCACGCCTGTGATCGAGGCAAATGCCGCTGCGACCAACGCATTCGCCAATCACGTACACGAGTTGATGCAGACGGCCGCCCATCACATCGCGACCCCAGTCAGCGATAGCCGTTTCAGCGAAGTCGATCTGCTATTCAGCCAACTGATTGAACAGCTTCCCCAAAACGCGGAAAAAACTCTGGCGGCCTGCCAGACGGCAAGTATCCCAACTGGTGATCTGTCGAGTTCTGTCAATGCGATCCGATCAGGGTTTGCGGATGTGCTGAGACTCTCCAGACTTGATACGAATAATAAAAGCGCAGAGCTCAGTCTGACAACAGCGAAGACTACCTCTGACACAGCGATGGAAAGCATCGATGGATTAATTGCCATCTTTAGGACTACAGCGAACAGCGATGTCGCTAACAGCACTGCGACATATAACCAGAGTCTGCGTTACATTATTGGCACGAGCATTTTCGGAGTGATTCTAGGCTTCGCCACGGCGTGGTGGATTTCCCTCTCGATCACAACACCTATTTCCATGGTGCGGGATGTGACACGGAAGATGTCGGCCGGAGATTTAGGATCAAGGATTGGGCTCACCCAAAAGGATGAAGTCGGCGAACTGGCAGTCGCGACTGACGCATTGGCAGATGCCCTCAGCAATATAATTCAGCAGATCCAGAACACCTCGACAATTCTAGCCGAATCTTCATCCAACCTTGGCCATATCTCGGTTAGCCTAACGAACCAAAGTCAGGAGACATCCATGCGATCGAGCGGGGTTGCTGCGGCCGCGGAAGAATTATCGACCAACATTAACACGATGAGTGCAGCAGCTGAGCAGATGAGTATGAATTTTTCATCGATCTCTTCGGCTACAGAAGAACTAAGTGCCAGTGTAGGCGGTATCTCGACGGCTGCCGAACAAACCTCGTCGAACGTGACAAACGTGGCCGGTGCGGTCACCAACATCTCGAGTTCGTTTCGTGACGTATTGAATGATGTGAAGGAAGGCGCGCGGGTTGCTGGTGAGGCATCGCAAATGGCGGAGTCAGCCGGGCGCACGATGCGTGACTTGGATCAGTCAAGTACTGAGATTAGCAAATTCACCGAGACGATCAAGATGATCGCCCTGCAGACAAATCTGCTAGCGTTGAATGCGACGATCGAAGCGACCTCTGCTGGGGAAGCCGGCAAGGGGTTTGCCGTGGTTGCTCAGGAGATTAAGGAACTTGCTAGCCAGAGTGCGAAAGCAGCGGAGGACATCGCTAAGAAAATTTCCGGTGTCCAGAACGAGACACGCCAAGCGGTTGGCGTGATTCGCGAAATTGCCGATGTTATTAAAAGCATCAATCAGTCAGCCGATCGCATCTCACTGTCGGTAGAAAACCAAGACCGGGCCGCTCAAACGATTTCACAAAATATTTTCGACGCGAATAAGGGCGTAGGCCATATCGCAAGGTCAATTTCAGAAGTCGCTTCCACTGCCAACATGATGGCCCGAAATATTGCCGAAGCCTCACGTGGGGCTGTGGATGTTTCAAGAAATGTGGGTGAAGCAGCACGGGCGTCCAGTGGAATTTCCCAAAGCATCACGCAAGTCAGCGCAGCTGCAAAAGACACAAACACTTCGGCCACTAGTGTCACAAATGCGGCAAAACAACTCGATCAGATCGCCGGGGAGTTGCGAAATTTAATCGCAAAGTTCAAAATCACTTGAAATGAACACCCCTGAACCAATTCGCGTTTTGATCGTCGATGATTCCCGAATTTTCCGGCGCATGATGCAATCTGTGCTGGAAGAAATACCCGGAGTGGAGGTCGTTGGTTCGGTTTTTAGTGGCGAGAGTGCCCTAGAATTTATTGCGAAGTCTCCGCCCGATCTTGTGACGCTCGACATTGCAATGCCGGGGATAAATGGGCTGGATACGCTCCGCGAAATTTCTAAACGGAATGTTCAGGCGAAGCCGCTGCCCCCAGTCGATACGATCCTCGTGAGCGCGCTGACAAAGGCGGGATCTGTGATCGCAGTGGAAAGCCTGCAACTGGGGGCGCTGGATTTCGTCTGCAAGCCCAACGCATCCAGTGAAGCAGCTAACCGCGATGAGTTGCACAGGTCGATGGAGCAAAAACTCGCAGTGGTCAGGCAGCGGCGATTTGGCATGAGAAGGCACGGGAGGCCGGAGGTCAATCCGCGTCCCACGGCCACAGCCACGGCCACCATGCCAAGACGGCACGAACATTGTCGCGCCATTGCCATCGGTACCTCAACAGGTGGCCCTGAGGCACTTGGACTTTTGTTGCCGTCCCTAGTGCCACGCTGCCACGCGCCAATCTTCATTGTGCAACACATTCTGGATGGACTCAGTGGTTATCTGGCAGAGAGTCTGTCACGCAAGTGTGGTCGTCACGTCGTCGAAGCGGAACATGATCTGGTTGTCCAGCCTAGCGGTATTTATTTGGCTAAGAGTGGCCATCACATGGTTGTACGAGTTGACGATGGTGTGGCGCGCATCGGCCTTCTGGACTCACCCCCTGAAATTGGCTGCCGACCTGCGGTGAATGTCTTTCTGCGGTCTGCTGCGATTGTTTATGGCAGCCGACTGGTGACGGCAATCCTCACCGGCATGGGCGAAGATGGCGCCGATGGTGCGCGAATTGTGAAACGAGCAGGTGGCTATGTGATTGCTCAGGACGAAGCCAGTAGTGTCGTCTGGGGCATGCCTCGGGCCGCCACGAATTCCGGGGCCGTAGATCAAGTGCTACCTCTGTCCAAAATCTCCGACCGTCTTGTCGGACTCGTCACGGCAGGAGCCACGCTGTGAATCCGACGGAGGAGGAGTTCAATCGGATCCGAGTGTTCTTGCTCGAGACCTCCGGGCTCTGTTTGTCTGCCGACAAACAGTATCTCGTGCAGACAAGGCTTGAACCTGTCGCGCGACGGCATAGTCTGCTCTCGCTGGCTGAAGTCATTCGACGACTTGAGGAACGGAACGATGGCAGTTTTCGTGATGAAGTCATTGACGCGATGACCACGAACGAGACATCATTCAACCGCGACAGCCATCCGTTTGACGAATTGCGCAGCACGATCCTGCCTCGGCTGATGCAGACGCTGCAAGATCGAAAGACCAGATCAGGTATCCCGTTTCCTAGAATTCGAATCTGGTCCGTTGCGGCATCCACCGGACAGGAACCCTACAGCATCGCCATGGCGATTCTTGATTTTCTGGAAGCGAACCCCAGAACAGGATGGACGGCCGATCACTTCTGGATTCTGGGCACTGATATTTCTGAACGAGCCCTCCAGGCTGCCCGCGCAGGCCGGTATTCCGATTGGGAAATTGATCGAGGACTCTCACGGGAACAAAAAAATAAATTTTTAACGCAGCATGAGGGTCAATGGCTGATCTCTCCACGCGTCCGAAACATGGTCGATTTGCGTCGCGTGAATGTGCTGCAAAACATCGTCGATCTGGCCGGATTTGACCTGATTTTCTGTAGAAATCTGTTGATCTATTTTGATGAATTGACCCGCTTCAATGTGTGCCAGAAATTGGCCAAAAGCCTAAACCCCGATGGCCTGCTACTGCTGGGTGCCGCGGAGCACTTACCGGCATCCTCCGACACCACATTTCAGCAGATAAAATTCGGGCGAACAATCGCGTTCGTCAAATTGTCGGCGGAAAATCAGATGCGTGGATAATCGCGCGGCGCCGCCAACTAGACGCGAACAAGAAAGGCAGATTTACCGACCAGCCCGTGGCCGCTTAATCCCGAATCGCACCAACCGCCAGTCGCTGGAAGTCAGCCCGGAGATCAGACGCGTCGCCGCCTGCAAAGTTCTGCCGCGCGATCAGGAGGACAAAAATCATCTCCTGCTGCGGATCGATCCAGCCCTGTGTTCCAAACGCGCCGCCATGCCCGAACGCACCAGGAGCTAGCATGTCGGTCGCTCCCTGTGGTTTACGAACCAAGCAAAATCCGAGTCCCCAACCGTTCCCTGGTGTGAACCCAGTTTCCAGTTCTCCGGACTGCAGGGACGTCATTTGCTGCACCGCATCGTGCGAAAGAATACGCTTGCCATTCAGATCGCCGCCATGCAAAATCATTTGATAAAATCGCACCAGATCACTGGCAGTGGAATACAAGCCTCCCGAAGGATTTGGAGATGTTTCCGCATTCACTTCATACAGCCAGTGATTCCCGCGTTCGATGTCCTTTTTGTCCGCCGTGGGCTGATACAACAAAGCGAGTCGCTGGAGTTGCTCTGCGGTCGGATGAAATGATGTCTGATTCATCTCGAGCGGAGCAAAGATCCGTTCCGCCAGAAACTGATCGAACGGTTTGCCGGAAACAATTTCGACAACACGACCAGCAACACTCAGCCCCGGACCGTACTGCCATTTGGAACCCGGCTCAAATGCCAGTTCCGATTTTGCCAACAGCTCAACCGTGTTCGCCAGCGTTCCCACATTGCGTTGATCACTCACAAGGCCATTCGTATGCATCAGACAGTCACGAATTGTGATTTCACGACTTGGTATCTTGCCGCCGGTGACCTTTGTATCCTTGAACGCCGGGATGTACTTTGAAATCGGATCATCCAGCTTTAGCTGACCTTCATCCTGAAGAATCATCACACTGGCAGCGGTGATCGGTTTGGTCATCGACGCGATGGCAAAGACCGTATCGACCGCCACATCCCGTCCGCTAGCCACGTCCGCCTTGCCAACGGCTCCTAGGTGCACCACGCGCCCACGCCGGGCCACCAGCGTTACCGCACCAGAGATCTGTTTGGCCGCCACAAACTCCTGCATGCGCGTGTCTATCTGCTTGAGAGCCGCTTCATCGACACCCGATTCGGCCGGTTTGCCAGCGACGATTAAACCGGCGTCGTAGCTTTCCGCTGTGACTAACTGATCCACGGGATTTTCAGTCAGAACCAGACCACGCCACTGAACTTCCTGAGCAACCTTATTGGAATGCAGTTGCAGGCCGATCGGACCAGATTCGCAAAGTTCGGGCTGAGGATCTGCCCAGTCGGCAACAAGTCGCCCATTGACAACGTGCCGGATGCGGTTCCCGATGGCAAGGATTTCCATGCGATTCCAGTCGTGCTGTTTTCCGACACTCTGGGCAATTCCTAACGTGTCCTGCCGCACATTGTTGCGGCGAAACAGGTCGTGATATCCGTAGGCCGAAGGATACATCACCAGATGTCCCTGATACGTAAACGGACCTTCGTCTTTCTCGATCGCTTTACCCCACAGCGAAATTCCGGAATGCATTTCACTGGTGACCAGTCGGCTTTCGAGGATGAGTCGAAAATTGCGGAAGGACTTCTGCGTCATCAGATAGGTGCTCGACTTCGGAGCGTTCTCGGCGGAATTGCGACCGACGATCATGCCGTCTTCCACCGCGTAGTATTTGCCGATGTAACCCACCCAGCCATCCAGATCCTTGCCGTTGAATAGTTGCACGGCCGTTTCCCCGGTCGGCAATTTCGGAATTTGCTCCTGGCTCCAGTCTCCGGCCATGACACCTGATGAGTAGCACAGTGCAAGCAGCAGCATCGGCAAAAGGCGAACAATCACGAGTTCTCTCCAGGTGGGGTTTGGGAAGGCCGAACGATTCGAGGCCCCGCATGATATCGAGCCGTCGTCAATGAAGCGAGCCGGCCGCATTAAACCGCATTGCCCGTCCAAGTCAGACCGAACATTGTGGCAGTCGAAAGACGTAGAAACGGCTGATAGTTTTTCGGCGCATCGCTCAGTATCCGCGGGATCAGCTCTTTGCAATTTTAGCGTTTTTCAGTCGCCAGCAGCACCTCCCTCATGCCGCCTTTGCGGAGAAATGCACCCCTTGCGTCACGAGCTGATAAGTGGACGATCTTGGTAAGGTGAGAAAATTATTTTGCCATGAAGATCGGGCTCGCTTGCTAGGGAGAATTGCGACGCGATGCTTCGACAGCATCCTCCGCTACACTTCACAGGATGACCATTATTCAACTGCAAAAGATGAATTTGCAGGTCGTCCGTCAAAATCAAGTCTGATGACGATTCACGCAGCCGAAAATCCAAGTGCAGCGCGGAAGATCCAGCAAACAGGGCCTGCGTGAGCACACAAATCCTGATCGCCGGGCGAAGGGCCGCGTATTGATGTCCCTCATGCAACTGACCGACGTAGACACTCGCCACATAATACGTCAGACGTTGCGACAGACCCGTCGATAGCGACGTCTGCATTTCGATGTTTAAAAATCGCCCAT